>NZ_JBOFBG010000035.1:0-75544 GCF_051594305.1 Paenibacillus sp. IHBB 3054
TTACACCCGCTATTATTTCGTAAAATGCCTCATGTGGCTCAACCGGATAATTTAGCGGTAATATTTCGTCTTATACAACTCATTCTCAATCTACGGTCCATATTAGAGGGTAATTTTCCCTTTACTGGGTATGATCTGCAATAACCAACACCGGAGCTCAGTGTAAAGAAAAAAATCCTGAACGCGCATCTGCCCTACTCTCTCCGGGCAAAACATGCGGTTCAGGATTTTGTCTATTTATATCGCTTTACTCAGGAGCATCGGTTGCTGTTCCGCCATCATCCGTAGGCGTTGGAGTCGCAGTTGCAGTAGGCTGGGCACTCGGTGTAGGGGCTGCCGTAAGTGCTGGATCCGACTGCAGAGTCAGCTTGTAATCGCCTGCGATGATCATGTTGCCCTCGGCCAGCTTAGCCCCCGGTTCCAGATCCACAGTGACTTGGTACGAAGCTCCCCCGGTCACGCCCGGCGAAGGCGCGGATGACACAGCCGGGGACGCGCCGACTTCTGTTCCAGCGTTCGCGTTACCCGTCGCGCCGGCTTCTGCTCCAGCGTTCGCGTTCCCTGTCGCGTCGACTTCCGTTCCCGCGTTCGCGTTACCCGTCGCGCCGACTTCTGTTCCGGCGTTCGCGTTCCCTGTCGCGCCGGCTTCCGTTCCGGCGTCCGCGTTACCCGTCGCGTCAACTTCCGTTCCGGCGTCCGCGTTCCCTGTCGCGCCGGCTTCTGTTCCGGCTGACGCATCCGGCGTTGCCGTTCCACTGCCGCCGTTCAAGCCGGCGGCTCCCGCATCCGGGGACGGAGCGAGACATCGGCTCGACGTCGCCTTGACCTTGTAGACCTCCGGATCCCCACCGGAGGCTGCTACACTGATCTCCGCCGGAGTAAAGGCGGTGCATTCTTCAGCGTCAGCAAAGGTGAACACCAGCCTGCTGCCCGTGCCTTCTCCGCTGCCGCTAAGATACACGGCAGCAGGCGGCTGGCCGCCGTCCGGTGCTGCACTGCCCTCCGGCAGAGCCGTGTCCGGGCTGTCCGGCCGCAGCAGGCTGATGGCGATAATAACGCCAATCAGTACGATCCCCAGAATGGAGCCGGAGATCAGGAGTTGAAATCGGCTGCGGCTAACCCACCGCGCCAGCGGCGAAGCCAGCTGGGAACGGGCTTCGTTATATACATTTTGCAGAGCAGGCCCGGCAGCGGAGACATAGCTTTTGCGGAAATCCCTGCTTTTGAAGGCTTCACGGTCGCTGTTCAGGAAATACTTTAGAATCGCCCGGCGGTAGCCCGGGTACAGCTTCTTCTTCGACACCGTGAACAGCCGGTTATTCTGTGACCAGGCCAGGAAACGGTATACCGTTTCTTTGTCGCCGTCCGCTTTGCGCTTCACCAGATCCAGCAGCGCGTCATAATCCAGCGGGCCGCTCTCGCGGTCACTATTGTGATAGAAAGCGAGCGGCAAGCGCTCGAACGGCTCTACACTTCGCGATTCCTTCAGCCAGCGCCGTCCGAGCAGCTGTACATCATCCAGCTCCTTTGGTGACAATCCGGCAAAAAGTTCCTCATCCGGATTCTCCTCCCCGAACCAGCGGTAGGCAGCGCGCAGCGCATTGGATTTTTGCCTGCTGATGGAATCAAGCGGCGGCTGCCAGTCGGCCGTATCCCGGTAGCGCAGGAACGAAATCTCCAGCAGCTGCTCCTGTGTCAGCTCGCTGAGCGATACACGGTTCAGCAGAAAGCGGTCCGCTGCCGCCATCAGCTCCTTCAGCAGCGAAAGCGCCTCAGGGTTGAACCCACTGCCTCTGCGGCGCTCTTTTTCCGCCTTCTCTACAGAGTCGTGAATCGAGGCCACCGCCGCAACCGGATCTTTGTCACACTGCAGCTTCTCCAGCAAATAATCGCTGATTGTATCACGGACAAACGACTGCTGCAGCGCCTCCGGAAGAAACCGGCCCCAGTGGGCGACAAACCGTAAAATATCAGACGATTGGGCTGCGGCAGCCAGCCGGGATTCCATATACGGTTCCAGCAGCGCCTTGCGGAAAATAGGCTGGGCCAGCACTCTTTTGAAAAAGGCTGCACTCAGCTCGTCATTGCTCTCAATGATAGTGTAAGCCGCCGCCAATGTATCGTCCCGGCCCGCAGACCGGGCATTCAGCATACCGTTGATGAAATAATCGACCACTTTGACCCGGTAATGATGGCCCTTCAGCACAAAATACTCCATAAAACGCTCCATAATCTCCGGCTGTGGAATCCCCTTTTGGCGGATCAGGTCATACTCACGGTCGAAGCGCTCCAGGAACATATCGTTCAGCCGTACCCGGGACTCCAGCGCCCCCTCTGGCTTGAGGTAGGACAGCAGGCCGCTGAGCACAGCATTTTTGTTCTCCGTGTACAAGCTTTCATTGCCCTGCTCAATCTCATAAAAAACCGCCAGCTCATTATAGAGCGCCAGCTGCAGCTTGCGGTCCACATTCTCACCTAGCAGCAGCGAATCGGCAAACCGGGCAAAGTCATCTAAACTGCCCTTGTTCTTCAGCGTTTTCCATACCAGATCGGCATAAGGCTGCTGCGAGTCGCCGAAATCAGCATTCAGGGTCCGGCCTGAAGCCAGATCAAAGATGAAATCCTTCTCGATACTGCGGTCTCCGGGGCGGAGCGAGCCTTTTTCTACAAAGGTAAGATCGATATATTTGCGGCTTTTTGGCTCGTTTGCATAGGTGAGCACCCCTAGCCTGCGGCGGAAATCATACGGCAAAGCCCCGTAAATAATCTCCGTAAGCTCCAGCGCCCGCTGCGACAGCTCTGCGATGGGAACATCGAGGGCAACATAACTTTTTTTCTTGCTTGCCACAGAGATCATGACCGCCTGCAGCAGCGCCTTGAACAATGCTTCGCTGAACCCGAGACTGCGCAGCACCGTTAGCGGATCAGCCTGTCCTTCACGCTGTAGGGCCGGAATATCGGCCAGCTCCGGCAAGGTTCCTCCAGGCTCACCTTCATAGCTCCCGGCAAAATCGGCATGCAGCCAATCCCCATAGCCCTGAATAATTTCCTCGGCGCGTGTCGGAGGCACTACAAAGTTATGGGCAAAAAAAGCACTCCGCTGCCCGGTAAAGTCAGTCGCCTGATAGCGGCTTTTCCCGATCACCGTGTCGTTTGTTTCCGTATGGAATAAATGCAGCGCGGCCGGATACAGCTCCTCATTTTTTTCGCCGCGCGCCGCCAGCTCAGCCGGGGCATCATAAAGGCAGAAAGGATGAATGATTTTTTTGACAAAATTATTGTCCAGGCTCTCCGACTTCGCTACAGTATCGAATCCTTCGGTTGCCCGGTATACGCCCCGCCGCTCGCGGGTATACATTTGCTGGGTGATCCTGGACCCTGAGAATCTGTTCACGGCCCGTCGCTCCCCTCAATATAGTTCAGCTTATGCAGCAACCAGATAAACGGCTCGTCCACACGGATCGGGCTGACGACACCCTCTATCTTTTGGTTGACCGGATTGCTGCCCAGCGCGGAGACGGCAAAATACCCCGTATTGGCAAAATACACATCCATCGTATCTTTGAACGGACGGTCTACCTTGCCGATAAAGCGGCGGATTTCACCGTCGATGTTCTGGAATTCATCCAGGTTCAGCGTGTTGCGGTGCACATAATTGTTGAATACATTGCTGTTGGACTTGATGTAGTCGCCATCTTCATCCTTCAGCGAATGCAGCATGTCGCTTTTGGCAAGCACGACGGCCGTAGGGATATCGGTCTTGCTCTTCTCCTGGTAGGCGATGAAATCGCCGAACATCGTCAGCACCACATCACGCGGCTCATCATACTGCGAGACCCATTCCCCGGGACGGTCGCCGTAATTAATCTTGATCTTCTCCCGGATAGAGCGGATCTGCAGCGGGTCGACCATGAACAGGATTCCCGCGGAGTTCTTGATATGCTGGCCGTGCAGCCCAAGGTAATCCTGATCGACCATGCCTTCACCGGCAACATCGAAGAACACCAGTGTCAGCGGCGGCTTCTCTTCATCCTTGAACACAAATTGAAAAATAAACGGCTCCTGCATCTTCTCCTTCTGTGTCGAGGCCAGCAAATCGCCGCGCTCAAACAGCGGTTCTTCGTACAGGGTGCGGAACTTGCGGCTGATTTCGGCATTCAGCGGCATGCAGGCCGCGTCGAAATGCCCAGCAGTCGTATGCTGCAGCGTATGGATCAGCGAAGTCATGTACACCGACTTCCCGACCTGGGAAGCGCCGATGATCGAGATAATGTTGCTCGGCACCTTGCCGGCGGTCACGGGGAGCTCGTTATGGCAGGACGGACACAGCCGTCTGCGCGTAAGCACACCATAGCGGTCGGTGAGACCGGTCAGCACATGATCAGTATAGTGGTGATATTCCTCGGGAATATCAGCCGGATTAAGTACAGCCTCCATATCATCGACAGTATCGAGGCCGAAACGCTCACGGTATTTATTCAGTGCATCATCTTCACCGAGCGCATAATTCTCATCATCCTCACGGCTGTGCATGGCCCGAAAAACAACGTCCTCCGGCGAAAACTTGGTGAAGCAGTACGGACAGACAATATCATAAAAAAGCGGCCGCGCCTGCGGCTGATTTTTCTTCTTAAATCGGCTGAAAAAAGACATCTCTCATCCTCCTAAAAGTTCTGTCTGCATAACTTGTTAGTAAGTGCCTACAAAACTAAGTTCCAACAATTTGATTTACTATGACCTGCTGTAGTCTAATTTACTGTAACTGCTCCGCTTTACTTTACTCTATTCTTCTCTACTCTACTCTTCTCTGCCTCGCTCTGCTTCCGCATGCAGCATAATGATAACTGCACTTTGTACAGCTATATCAACGCTCAGGCCCGCCATTCCACTTTTACCTGCACTATATGCAATTATAGAAGAGCGAATGGCATACTTTATCGGATTTCCCGAAATATAGATGTACAAAATACAATTAAGCCTGCCCAGTAGAAGAAATCGATCGTTTTAGTTGCACGAAATGCAATTACTGCCGCTTCAGACTCCAAAATGCAGGCCGTTTAGACTTACTTACAATCCCACAAACATGAGCACCCCAAGATGTACGAAGCTTGCACCTAAGGATGCTTACGATCCAACAAACTACGATCCAAGCAAGCTGCGGACTCATAATTACAAGCTTAACACCGGATTACTCCGGCACCAGCTCATAATACAATCCGTACTTACGGCCATCCGTGAAAAAGATGCGTACAAAATCCTCCTTGCCGATTTCAATCGGCGGAAGGACGCTTCTCCCGGCGGGGAAATCCTGCACAAACGGAAAAAGGATGCCGTCCTCTTTAGAAGCCGGATGCCCGCCCCGTTTCTTGACATAGCACAGTACATCCTTCGGCACCGGCACTTCGGCGGAAATCGTCATATGTACTGTCTTCAGCTTGCCGAACAGTGCTTTTTTCTGCTGGATGGAATAATAAATCCGCGCCTTGCCTGCACTGACCAAGGCACGGTTCTCGCCATCCGGCTGGCGCACCAGCAGGGTCTCTCCGTTCTCGGTGAGCCGGACAAATATGGTATAAACCACCTGGCCGATATCATCCAGCCTGTCGCGGTATCCATTATTCGCTTTGTACTCCTCGCGCGTATACAGCTTCATGCCGGAGGGCGGAAGCTCTCCGCTATCCGGCACTTCTGTAGACGCCTTGTGAATACAGACCGCCTGCACGCCATCCGGCCAGCGCCATCGCAGCGTACAGAACCGGTCCTCCACCCGGGAAACCACATCCGCAATAACCGACGTGGAGGAATGAGCCTCGGCGTACCTCATGACTGTAAACTCCTTTCACTATCCCTATCGTTTTGCATATTCACTATCTGCTGTCCATACTTTTAGAATCCCTTGCTGCCCCTGTTTCTGCGCGGTGAGTGGAAGCCCTCCGATGACGGTGCTGAGGCTGCAGCATTTCTTTCACCTCTGCGGGATAATCGTCCCTCCCCAACCGGCACAACAAAGGTGAACAAGGAGATAATCGCAGCCAGAACAAGCAGGGCGATCAGGCGAATGATTGCATCCCAGTAAGAATGCCCGCTGAGGCCGAATTCAAGGATCAGACCGGCGAATAGACCGGACACTGCGCCGCCTACTCCGAAGCTTTTTGCGAGGTGGCGGTTATCGAACACAATACCAAGGCCAACACCCAGAGTTATGCCGATCAGCATAAGCGCCAAAATACGAACTACTGCATAATACGGACTGTCAGCGGTCGCATCACTGCGCTCAGTGAGCAAGGTCCGGTCCCCCAAGCGGTCATAAATTTGCTGGAACACATCACCCAGCCGGTTCGCATCTGTAACATCATAGTATTGCCCGCCGGTGACGGAAGCGATGTCTAGCAGCAAATTGGAGCCAGATGTATCGTCCAGCGCCAGCCCAATAGTATTAACCGCGATGCCGCGCTCCAAGTACTCGTTGAGTTCCGTAGCGGTATTGAACTGACTGAATCCGTCGGACAGCAGGATTACCATTGCTCCGCGGCCGGCTTTGTCGTCACTGTTAATAACGTTCATAGCTTCTGTGAGTGCACCGCTGATATTCGTCCCGCCCTCCGTCGTCTGCAAACTGCTGATTACAGCCGATACTTTCTCGCGGTTCGCCGAACTGGAGAGTGAAATCAACGGCTGAACAACCGAAGACTCGTCGCTGAAAGTTACTACAGCCACCTGATTATCTTCGTCCATCTGCCGCACCAGCGCATCCGCAGCCGCATAGCGGCTGTTGTCAGGATCACTCTGCATCATACTGCCGGAGTCATCAATGACCATTACAACATTTTTGATCGGCTTGATTCCGCCGAAGTTCAGCTCGTACACAAACTCTGTTAACACGCCTACTCCAAGCATCAGAACGAGCGTCAGCGGGAGCAGCTTCCAGGACAAGCCCAGATAACGCTGCTTCCAGGACAAGCCGTTCAGCCTTGGAGAGATCATCTCCGCAATCAGACAGCCAAGCCCAACCCCAAGTGCCACAATGGCAAAATAGATTCCGACAAGCACAATCGACGGCAGGTCATAGGGCCTGCGGCTAAGCAGCAGCTCACCGAGAACAAAGGCCACTCCACCGCCCAGCAGGCTGAAGAAGAACAGGAGCAGATTGATTTTTCGCTGCATCGTTATTCATCCTTTCCGGGAACAACTAAAATTTGATATTTATAATTACCGGAGCAGCCAGCCGGTCATGCTGTTGGCATTCTAATCCATGGAAAAACGGCGGCGAAGGAACTCCCTTTGTTTATTGTAATGATACTCAATGAGCCTGGCTATGAAATTACAGTATTAGCAAGTGGAAACGGCTTCGCCGTCCTCAAAAGGACGGTATCCGTTTCAGCGAGAAATAGAAGGATAGTTTATAGCGTGAAGCATATAAATTCTTATCTTTTTAAAAAAAGTATACTCTGGAGCATATTCCTAACGTTCTCTTCTTGGATTGATTCAGTAAAGGGATGACACAAGCGATTCTGCTGCACTATGTGCAATAGAATTACCGCCAAAACGCTGGAAATCCAATTCTATTGCACTTTCTGCAGTAGAATACAGTAGAAACCGCCTCAAACCCCGATTTCACCAAAATCTGCTGTAAAAAGTGCAACAGAACGCCTTACTTGAGTCAACCGAGCCGATTCTGCTGCACTTTTTACAATAGAAACGCTCGCTCATCCGAGAAGAGAAGCACACACAGCCATCCATTCTATGCCTGTGCCTTAGCGCAACTCCGGGAGCTGCTCAGCTTCAACGCCGTGAAGCCGGTAGCCGCTTGTGGCGTAGGTCTCATAGTAGACCTTGCCGTTGCGGTAATAGAGCAGGTCCTCCAGATGGAAACCGCCCATCAGGTTCAGCTTCTCGACTCCGCTCCGGCGCTGCTCATGCACAAAGCCGAGCCGGTAGATGCGGGTCGTCTCGTCTGCACCGAAGGCGTAGCGCAGGAACTCGGATGCACTGTCGCCGAAGAAATATTTCTCCTCATGCCGGTGCTCCTGCGTATATTCGAACAGGCGGACATTGATGTTCGCCTCCTCTTCCAGGCTCCGGTACAGCCGCTTGAACAGCTCCTCCTTGGACACGATCTCGCGGTTCTCATAAGCCGCCGCGACGTTGGCCCGCCGCAGCAGCTCTTCCTCAAAAGGCAGCGCGAACGGCTCTGCCGCCAGCAGTTCCCTCCGGCAGATCTCAATCAGCCGTTCGGCGACTGCCGCTCCGCCTTGCTTGAGCAATTCCGAGAGGCTGCCCATAAAACGCTCGCTGAAGAAGATGCCGGCACCACGGCGCGCTTCCATGTCCTTCATGACCTCTTCCGTGACGGTACGGTAATACTCCATAATGTTCCGGTCCACCGTCTCGTTGCTGCGGCCGATGCTATTCAGCGCAAGGCTGTGCAACTCTTCCTCCAGCGCCTCCATCGTCTGCACCTTAGCCTTGCTCTCCAGGTGCAGCTGTTCCAGTGCGGCATCATATCGGAGGCATAGCGCAAGCTCGCTCTCGAGACGCAGAATCTCGTACTTTCCGCCATAGACCCGTTCAAATAAATAATGAATGAAATTGCGCACCGTCCGTTTGTCCAGCAGCGGCACCCGCTGGAACGGCTGGCGCTCCACGCTTTCCGCGTAGAGCCGCTCCAGCTCCTCCTGTGCGGAGGAGAGCGCTGAGCGCAGGCCGTTCATATGCTGGCGCAGCGCATGCAGCACACTGCCGCCGGCTTCGCCCTGCCCGGCAGTCCATTCCGCCAGCTGATAGAACGTCACTGGCAGAACAGCCGTCTCCTGGGCCGCCAGAACAGCCGCCCATTCACGGACAGGATTTACGGCGGCTGTGCGCCCGGCGGATACCTCCGCAAAGTTGCGGCGGAAATAAGCCTGCCCGCCGTCACCGAAGAGCAGGTCCTCCGCTTCGCGCAGTGACAGCTGCTTCAGTTCGCTGAAGGACGGCCGGCCGTGGCTCATCAGCCCGGTCATTTCCGCAATTCCGGCTTCATCCGGCAGCAATGCCGCCGCCCGTTCACGCAAGGCCTCCGGGTTTAACCCAAGCAGCGACTGCCGCTCACGCAGACTCCATGCAGCGCCGCCTCTGCGCAGTTCTTCCGCAAGATAGCGGAAAGCGTGGTACAGCACCGTCAGCGCAATCTGCTTATTGGGTCTGCGAACAGCGGAAAAGCCGGCGGACGCATACCCCTGCCTTCCCGTACTGCCCCTGATGCCGCTCTTAAAGGTCATATTGTTATAACCGCCATGTCCGGTGGCGTGGTCCGTGGAGGGCCGCACCCGGTTCTTCAGCAGGCTGATATGGGCGATAATCTCATAATTATCGTCCATGCCATGCGGGGACATCATCCCCCGCTCGTTCTTGTCAGAGAGCAGATAGACGAGATCGAACAAGGCCGAAGGGCCATGGGCGACCGGAATCGACAGCCCTTCTTCGGTTACAAGCAGCGGCGCTTTGAACGTATAGTCCGTAAGCTGCATCCCGTCCAGCTCACGCAGAAAAGCCAGCCCTACCGAGCTGGAATAACCGAAATTCTCCCCCTGCTCCCGCTCGTTGATCAGGGCGTAAAGGTCGGTCTGCACCGACTTGAACGACTGCCCGAGCACTGCGCGGGCCAGCAGGGCAACTTCCGGCAGCAGCACATTAAGCGGATCATCGACCCGCGTAATGATGGACAAATGGATGACGTCAAAGGAAGAATACAGCCGCCCATAATCCGCTATGCTGTTGCCGAGCTGCCGGAGTGTCCGGTTCATCCCAGCCAAATAACGGCTGTCTTCGTGAAATTCGCGGTAGATATCATGGCGGACCGTGCGGGGATCACGTCCCGCCGTTTCCGGCAGGGCCATGCTCATCACCCGCTCCCTTCCGCCTTCACCACCCTGCATCTGACTGCGGCTCTGTTCCTTGCCTCCTGCAGGCGCTGCATGCAGTGCCATCACGCCGCCGGCATTATCCCATTTCCGTTCGCAGCTGTCCAGCACCGGTCCGATGGCCGGTGATACCTTGTCGCCCAGGAACAGAAATAAGGCCGGGTAATGGATGCTGCTGCGTCCATCCCCTTTGCTGCGCTGCGCTTCTTCCTGCGCCGCATATTGCTGGGCATAACTTAATGCTTGTGTTTTAATCATAGGCTTACTTCAGCTTTCTGCGGATGCTGCCAAGCTTGCCGGTCAGGCTCTTGTAGAAGCTGTACATTTCATCGCCGTCCGCATGCTCCACCCGCTCATATTCCAGACTATCACGCGCCTCCAGGAAGGAGACATACATGCCTTCCAGCTTGTAGAGCAGCGGGGTGACATCCTCCGCAGCGGTCATTTCACCGGCGCGGCGGGCCGCCTTGCGCAGCAGCAGACTGCGGCTCTTCTCATCCAGCGAGCGGAAATGGCGGTATACCGCATACTCCACATAGCTGCGTTCCTTCATTAAGTTGGCGAAGGGTTCCCAGGCATCTTCGTCCTCGTCACGGTCATAGACGTAAAGCGCGCCTTTTTTGGTGATCGTGTCGGTGTACAGGGCTTCGATGAACTGATCCAGCCATTTGTCTTCGTCGATATATTGATGCAGCAGTGCCTCAAGCTCAGCCGCCTTCGCGGTCAGCGCCTCGTACTTCGCCAGCTCTTCACGCACACGGGTGATCAGCTGCGGGGAACGGATCAGATTCTCCTGGGCCAGTTCCTTATTAATGCTGCCAAAAATATCCTTGACCCCTTCGCGCTCCAGCCCATTCTGGCGCAGCGACTTCAACTCGTCGGTTGCCTTCTTCACTTCACCGAGATTCGGACGCGAGGAGTCAAGCTGCAGATCATAACCGCTCAGGAATTTAGCCAAGTCGAACGGCTTGGTGAACACGACCGAAAACCGGCTGCTCGTATTTTCATCCAGCCCTTTTTCGATAATAACTCCGCTCTCCAGTGCTTTCGCGAAATCCGCGCGAACTCTGGCGTTGTAATCACGCACACGGGCGTTGACATAGGTATCGCCCCATGATTTTTCCGGAATCGGAGACGGCAGGTAGGTCCAGTTGTTCTTGTCAGTCATCACCAGATGGCGGCCAATGCCTTCCTTGTCGAGGATGGTCCGCTCATAGTTCTCCTCGAACACCCGCAGCGGCGTATACACAAACAGCGGTACCCCATTGCGCGTATTCAGCCAGAAAATCCGGTTCTTCACCTGGCTTTCCTTGATCGTAAACTGTGATTTGCCCAGCGCATTATTCTGATAATTGCGGATTCCCTTCAGGATGCCCGGTGCCTTAACCGGCACAGATACGAATCCCCACGACGGGAAGTGCAGGCTGCCGGAGCTGTTGCTGAGATGGAAAATCGGCACGGCGTCCTCATCCAGGCGTCCGGCGATAATCCGCTCCACGAACTTATCCAGCGGCTCCTCGCGGCCGTATTTCATGACCAGGAAGTCCTCCATCGAACGGGTAATGAGATCGCCAAACTTATCACTCAGGAATTCGGAGATGGAACGCACAATGTCGATCTCCTGTTCTTTGACCCAGCGGCCGGAATGCTTCAGCATTTCCCGCGTGAAGTCACGGATCAGGTCATCGCCGTCCTTCTGGTCCATTACCTTCGAGATCGTCGCCGAAATATCCGGCACATTGACGATATTCCAGTAGTAGGTTTTGTTGCCTTTATGGTCGGCCTGCTCTTCACCGTTAATCAAAATATCGCCGTTCTTCTCAAAGATCGTGCTGAGCGCACTGAGAATCTCCGTAAACACACCATAAATCCGGTTGTTTTCTTCATTCAGAAGCTCAAACAGGTCCTCGTAGAATTCGATCATCTGCTCCGTGCGCTCCACATCGGCATGCAGCCAGTACTCGTTGATTTTGGCTTCGATATAGGCGTTTTTCTTCTTTTCCTTGGAGACAAAAGCGCTCCGCGCATCTCCCAGCTTCTCTTCCGCACTCTCCTGCGCCGTCTCGATATCGCGCGGAAGTCTCAGCAGGCTCTCGCGCAGCGCTTCGATGTAGGACTGGATCAGCTTCAGAATACAGAAGCCCTTCTCGGTATAAAGCAGGCGAGAGACATAAAACGGTCCCTGTTCAGGATGAAGGAAGATACGCTCCAGCTCCTCACCGAAACGTCCGGTGATTTCGCCCGGCAGCTGCTTCTTGGCCTTGATATATTCTTCACGCGCCCGGGACAGGAAGTTCTGCTCCAGCTCCGTATCCATGTCGACGACCTGGTTCTTGATCACATTGGCATGGCCCAGACGTTCACTGTTCTGGTAGCCGGGCAGCGGCTCCGGCACACGGGATTCAAAGGTTTTGATCATGGTGTCGAGGTCGATGCCCAGCTTGCGGGCCAGCTTCTCCACATCCTCCTGCCCCGGTGCCTGCTGGAACATCTTGTCCATCTTGTCGAACAGGCGGAAAGCCAGATAGGTGGTCATTTCCTCAATCGGCAGAACGGCGGAAGAGGCTCCGATAATGTTGTATTCATAGTTGGCCGGATAGGTCTTGTTCATCTGCGCAATGTTCGTGCGGATGTTGCTGATATAGTCGTGGATCGCAAATTCCTCACCCGACTGCTTTTCCTCGCTGGCCATAAAGTTCGTAATATTCTCCGCGGTTACATTCATGCAATAATCGTAGGCGTTCTCCAGCAGCTTGCCTTCGGTATTGGTCGCCGAGATCAGATGGCACAGATTGAAAGGAGGCAGCGGCGAATTGACCGTCAGTATATTGCCGTATTGCTGGCGGAACCGTTCACCCCGGCTGTCCACATTCATCCAGTAATCCAGCTCTTTGAGCGCCGCATACCCGTTCTTGCGGATATATTCGCGCGTATGCTCGCTGAGGCTCTTGTTTGCCAGGTTCACGTCCGGCGTGAACAGATATCCCAGTGTGTTCACCCGGTCAACACCGGCCGCGCCGTAGTCGCGTTCAATAATCCCGCGCACGATATAAGCAATATCAAGGAACGAGCCGCTTCCTGTTCCCCCGGACAGACCGGTGAGCAGGAATACCATCAGCTTCTTGCTAGTGCCGACAGACAGCGTCTTGATCTTCTTGTCGATGGCTCCCACAACCTGATTGATCTTCGTAAACAGCAGCAGCCGTCCAGCCTGGCGTACCCCTGCGGCACCGTTCATTCCGTCGGTAATGCTCAGCTCAGGTGACAGCCATTCTGTAATATACGGGTCGAGAATGCTGCGGTTCTGCAGCAGTCCGCCGATCTCGGCATTGGCCAGCAGCACAAATTCATTCTGCGGATCGAGGCCGATGCCTTTGTATTTTTTACCGCGGTCCTGCTCATTGGTCTCAAATGCCAAAAACTCCACATTGTCCGGCTTGTCGCGTTTCTTCTTGGAGAGCGGATCTTCCGGCAGCTTGAAGCGGCGGTTGATCTGGTACTTCAAGCGCAGCAGGGCATCAATGCCCGTGCCGCCGAGGCCGATGATCAGGATCGGATTATCGATCGTGTCTACTCTGATTTTGTCACTGACGATCCCTCCGCCAAGCGATACATCCAATTGCTGAATATGCTCTCTTACTACCGGTTTCATAGGTTTTCCCCCTAGTCAATTTGAAAAATTCCAGTTACAGGAACTCCCCATACCACTAACTTCTCAGCCTTATATTAAATACTCCAGCAAAATCGTCTTATCTACCGTCTGCAGCGCCACGGAAATACGGTCGCCGCTCTTCAATTCCAGTCCGCGCGAGGTATCGGCCACACGACCTGATCTTTCCACGGATATGCCTTCCCCGCCGCGCAGCAGCAAGCGGTCATTCTTGCCCGGTGTGAAGACGAGCTTCTCGCTCTCCTTCAGCTCCGGTGCCAGCTGCAGCAATTGGTGAAGGGTGAATTTCCCCCGGAACGCCGACAGCTTCTTATACTGTGGATAGGTCTTCTCTCCGGTATTCCCGTCGAGTACCTCCACCACCATCTGCCCTACAAAACCTCGGGTCGAATTCTTGCGCAACAGCCAGAACGCAACAGCCGCAGCGAGCAGCAGCACGATGCCCCCAATGATAAAATATAGCGTCTTTGAGGAAGACTTCTCCAGAGCAGGTTCTTCACCACCCGGCTTTGTTCCCGCTGCCGGTGCGCTTGTAGCAACCGTCCCCGTCTTGGCGTTGATCTTGAGCACGTCACTCTCACGGTAGAAGCTGCTCTCCTCCGCCCGGACCTTCAGCTCATACTCATGGCTGTCCTTGAGTTCAAAGGTGCCTTTGAAGACCGCTGCGGAGTTATCCAGCGGAATCTCCTGCACATCGCCTGTATCCAGATCCGTGGCGAGCAGTACCGCCTTCATATCTTGATACAAATTACTGAGTGTTACCTGAGCACCATTGCTGAACAGGTGCGAGGAAATCTCAACTTTATCGCCCTTCTTGTAAGTTGCGGCGGAAGGCAGCGCATCGATCTTAAGCTCCAGATCATAGTTGAATACGAGATTGATATCGATCTTATCCTTCGGCACACCCTTCACCTGGAGCTTCCAATCCCCCTGCTCCGGTGAGATCAGCTTGATTAGGCTATAGCTGCTCGATTTGGACAGCAGGACATCGTCCGACGGAATAGCTATAGATTTTCCCGAAGGATCCGTCAGCTTCGCGGTAACCGGCTGGGAGGACATAATGGATATATTCGCTTCCAGCACACTGCTGTTAGGAACATTGACCGTAACCTCCTGATAGCTTCCGTTCGCCGTAATCGACTGTACAGGCACGACCTTCAGCTTCAAATGGCTGGCAAAAATTTCACTCAGGATCTGCGGCAGATCATCAGCCGAATCCGTTGTGAATGCCTTGCCGCCTGTCTTGTCAGACAGGCCTGCCAGAATTTCTTTATTCAGCTTGCCATCAGCATTGAGCCCTATAGTATAAATCGGGTATCCTTTCTGCTTGGCTGTTTCTATGGCAGCATCCAGTTCCTGATCCGACTGGCTCTGGGTCCGGCCGCTTGACTCATCCAGATCATTGTTGCCGTCAGCCAGCATGACGATCATTGGCTCATGACCCGGGTCACTTCCGTTCTCCAGCACCTTGACAGCCTCTTCCATCCCTACGGCGATATCCGTGTACGCTCCGCGGCTTAAACCGTCGATGAAATCCTTGAGGTCCTGCTTATCACCGGCAGAGCTGATTTGCAGCAGCGCCTTCTCCCGCTGCACCTTATCGGTGTAGGCTACGATACCAACCTTGTCGCCTTGGGCAGACAGCATATCTATAAACATTTTCATCGCTTCGTTCGCGATCTTGTTCTTGTCACTCTTATTCATGGAGTTGCTGACATCAATCAGCAGTACGGCGTCAATATGAGATGGCGCGGCAGATGTTGCAGCGCTGGCCTGCAATGACGCAAAGGGCGCAGCGGTCACGAACAGAATTAGCAGCAGTAAAGATACAATACGCTGCAGCATCGTTGGACTTGTTCTTCTTAGGTGTAAATGTGTACGAAGCATAAAGATGGCTCCTCTTGTGTTATATTCGGGTTATGCGGCAGGGTAACGGTATAGCTAAAATCTGTAAATAGTATGCCATTATGATATAATTAAACCTTGTAAACTTCAACTTTAGGACCGCAGGACCGGCAACCGGGTGCATAGAATCGTCATTCTATCAGCCCCTCATAGACCGCTGTGCTTCCAAGAAGAAAGGAAGAGTTCCATGATTTCATACGTCATTCTCGGGATTACGTTTCTATATGCCGTAATTCAGATCTCCTTGTATGCTTCACGCCAGCGCAAGCCGCTTACCCGTGACGACATAGACGAGAGGCTGCTCGCCGCACTGAATGGAGGCGATCCTGCCCGTGAATAAGAAGAAACCCGTAACATTCCGGCCCTTCAAGGCTCCGCGTTATGCGCATGACAACCTGCGCGTCTGCCGCCATTGCGGCCGTTATACCGCACTAGGCGAAGAGCGCTGCGGCAAATGCGGACGTGCCGCCCTGACTCCGGTGGAGAAGCAGGCCACCTCCATCGCCGGACGCAAAATGCACACCCGTCTGCTGCTCATCCTGCTGTTCACCCTAGTCTCGGTCTATTTCGGCGAGAGCTTACAGCAGATGGTGCTGTGCGCTGCAGGAGGAGTCGTTCTAGCCGGACTTCTATTCTATACGCAGCGGAAGGTAAGGCAGAACCAGAATCTTTATGCCCTCAATGAACTGCTGGGACGAAATATCATTAACATCAAGGAGGGCCTGGAAATCAACCGCCAGGAGGCTGTATCCGTACTGCGCGAGAATGATGTGCTGGCCTACGAGAAGCTGCGCGAAATTTCCATCCTGCTGCGCGGCGACCGGATTGCCCGCCAGCGTATTGCCCTTCTGCACGGTTTTCAGCTGCGTAAAGATATGTACCTGGAGCTTGAACAGCTGCTGCTGAAGGATTTCGAGCCGCTGCTCGCAGAATATATCGGCGAAATCGCCAAGGTCCGCCCTGACCTTATCAAAGACCGTACGCTGCGCTATGTGAAGAATTATGAAGCTCAGATTCTTGAAATGGATAAAGGTGCGGCCATCCTGGTCGGTGTCGCCGGAGCGGCTGTACGCCTGAAGCGTTACGCGCTGCTCTACTCCGGAATGATCGGAAGATACATACAGGATCTGCCCAAGGACCGTTTCCTGCGCTTATCCAGGCTGATCTCCGCCAGCCCCTATGAAGCCTGGAACGGCCTGGATCTTAAGGTGGCGGAAGTCCGTGAAGCCAAATACCGGTGGGACCCTGAATCTTGAGTAAAGTACTGCAATATCTAATAGTACTTTAAACAAGAAGAAGCGGCTGCACCGTCCAAAGTCAGGACGGTACCGGCTCCGCGAGAAAGGGGCTACTATAATATGACGTTTAAACAAGCCATATCCCTGCGGAATATATTGATCATTTTGTGTACATTCATCCTTATTCTGCTTGGACAGAAGGCATTTAGAATCGAAGACAAGATTCAGGCGGTGCATGAAGGCGACCGGCTGTATGCCGCCGGCGATCTGATTGCCGCAGAGAACCAGTACCGCCAGGCCGCCGCGAATCCTTCTATCCTCTATAAGGAAGAAGAGGTTGCTGCGAAGCTCAAGGAGCTGGCTCCCATAACAGCGATCCGCAGCGGGCTCAAGACACTGGTATTAAAAGTGTCCCAGCAGCTGGATACAAAGGATTTTACCGGGTTCATGGAGAGTTATGCTGCTTTGCTTAGCCTGAAAACTGAGTATATGCAGCCGGGAGGGTCTTATGAATCCTATTATCGCCAGTTGTCGGCGGATTCAGGCCTTTCCGGCCAGTTCTCAGCCGGGTTCCAGCAGTTCAAGAGCCAGTTTCTTACCGAACTGGGGGCCAGTCAAAACGGCAGCGGCAAAGAAGACAGCGGGGACAGCTTCAAGTGGAATCTGCTGCGGATTCCCGATGCCTTTTATGGAGGGAGCACAGCCAAGGAGAAGCTGCTGGCCGGATCCTTCCAAACTCATGATACGGTTAAGCTCAAGGAGCTGGCGGCGTCCGGAAGCTTCGATGCTCTGCTGAATTCCGCCTTGTCCATGATGGATGCCTACAACAGCCACACCTATAATGCCTCATGGGTACAGGAGCAAGCTGAGGCCAGTGCAAAGAAGATGCTCAGCGGCGATCTGGACAGTGATTCCTATGCCACCTTTACCGGGCATGCCGTAAGCTACCGCAAATATGCTGCCTCTGCCGGTATGGATTCATCCAAGGTGCTTACGTTAATAGACAGCAGCTTAGCGAAGCTAATGAAGAGCGCCGCACGTTTGGTCCGCGGCGGCCAATATGCTGAAGCGATCCAGCTGTACAGCGACCTCACCGGACTTCAGGACACTACAGAAGACATTGCCGCCGCCAGGATCGCCTGGAATGCTGCGGAGCCTGTCCGCCTGCTGCCGGGCGGTGAGGAGCAGGGCAAAATCGCCCATGTCGTCTCCGTCACCGGAAGATACGGAGCCAAGGTAGCTGTAGCCGGAACAGACAGTAGCGGAGTCCTCTACTTCGCGGATATGAGCGAGGACGGAATTGTCTCGACAAGGACCGGCGAAGTCATTGCGGGCTTCGAGAATCTCCGCAGTCTTGCTTTTGATGATACGCTGTCTGCCCTCTCCGAAGTGCCGGTGGTCGTCGCCGAGAGCAGCCGTGAGGATGGGCGCACCTCTTTTACCGCCTATCAGATTAAGCCGGAGGGAATCTCCCAGCTCTTCTCGTTTGCCGGAAACAGCTATACGCTGCAGCCGGATGATGATCATGCTATTTTCGTTGAAAATCCAATTGTAGAAAATGGTGGAGACGGCCTGACCGCGGTATACCGATTAACAGAGGGCGTCTACCAGTTCTCCGAGATTCATCAGGAACAGGAATATCCACAGATTTCCGCTACCGAGCTGGAGCTTCATCCCTTTGAGAAGGTTACCCTGCATTGCGATATCTATATTGATTCTTCGGGCAGATCCGTTGCAAGCTCCGATGGACGTCTTATTGTCCTTCAGGGAAATACCGGATCGGTTACGGGGCTAGCCCTGGTGAGCGGTCAGTTCTTGAACAGTTTCGAATATGTAGAGACCGATGCAGGAATGCAATACTTGCCCGTGTTCGTGGCGGACTCCTTGGAAAGCATGAGTGTAGTCCTCCCTTAAGCTGCCAATAATACTTCTATTAAAAAGACGTAAGAAAGTAACGGAGGATTGCCGTTAGTCTCTTACGTCTTCTTTTTCGGGGGTTGTCCAAAAAATTCTATGATCGCCAAACAGCTGCCGCCTTCTTACGGCGTGCTGCGCTCCCGCTTCCTACTTTTCTTTTCCGGTTCAGCAGACGTTTATAACGCTTCTGCGTATACAGAACATCGGCGGCCGACGTAATCGTTTCCTTAACCTCGCCGAGCACCTCTTTGGTCTCCCCTACAGATGCCTTCATCCGCTGCACCTCGGATTTCACACTATCTGACCGCATTTTCGCCTCATCCTTAGTCTCCTGAATATTGGCCTTGATCTCATCCACCGGCTCCTTTAAGCCGTCCACCGAATGTTTGACACCATCCAGCGACTGCTTCAAGCCGTCGATACTTTTCTTAAGTTCTTTCAACGGATTACCCAAACGTATCCCTCCTCATTTCCCTCTATATAAATTGAACTTATATACAGATTGAACTTAAGGTTTTAGAGTACAAGATCAGTCGCAACTACGGTGAATATTTGGACTTCCGGCCGCTGTTAGGTTTGGATTTCCTGAATTTAACCGCCAATAGCGGTAGAAATCCAAACCTAAAGGCGGACACTACCGCTCCTCCAGTTCCAAAATCCCCCTCCGTTGCTCCTTTCCTTTATCTCAAGTTTTTAAGTTCAATTTATATAACTAATACTTACCCAGAACGGTTAAGGAGGATTCACCGTCTGCTGCTTATGAACTGAATAAAGGCTGGGTCACCATCTTCATGTATTTTAGCAAATCCGCTTTTGCCTGTTCATTATGCTCCCACACCCCAAGGTTCCAGCACATAAAACGAAGTCCCAGGTATCGGGAAGCTATGGAGAACAGCTCTGCATAACGCGGCTCTGGAATGTCTAAGCCGAAATTGCCCAGATAGGTCCGGTAAGCACTGGCCTGCTGCAAGCTGCCGCACCGCATCGGAATGTCCATGAACAGTGAGCCGTAGCGGGCCTCCTCCCAGTCAATAAAATACACGTTCTCATTGTTATGCACCAATACGTTGCCGGGATTAAGATCATTGTGGATCATCGTATGAGTACTTGCATCATTGATCACAGCAGACATCTCCTCAACGATGCCATCGGCGGCTTCCTCTATTCCGGAGATGACATCCTGCCCAAACATCCTCTCAAATGCCGGATTGTCCTTAGCGATATTCCAAGAATATCTCCATTGCTCATTTATTATTTCTGCTATATAGGCCTCATCAACCATAGGCAGCCACGGCAAATCTTCCCTGCATCCCATATTGGCCCGATGAATATAGGCCAGCGCCAACATTTCTCTATCCTGAATTGGTGCAATATCCAGCTTGGCGTAATCCGTATCAACGTCCACGTCCTGAATAACCAGCAAACTGCGGCCCTCGTTCAGCGGATAGTTCGACAAGCTGTACGGCACATTCGCTGCCTGTGAATATAATCTGGACAGTGCCGACCGCTCAATAAAGGTGGCTTGCTTGGAATACAGGTAGATGCCCGGTACCTCAAGAGAGATAGTTGTTGTGGTTCCGGTAGGATCGGTTGCATCGGTTGCATTTTCTGCTGTCATTTTCCAATTTATTTTATGCCGCGACAATCCAACTGCCTGTGATCCCGCGCCTACAGGAATATTCTCAATACCCAGTACTTGAATATCCGGGGAAATGAAGCAGTATATTGTATCTTTTATCAGTTCGGTCAATTTAATATTATCTATACTCATAGGTCATCTTCCTTTGCAACGAATACAATAGCGGTAATCATGAACAAAAGCTCTTTCTAGCGGCGGTAGGTATGCTCGGCAAAACAGGCGGTTTTAACGAAGTGATTTCGCTCATAGAGTCTCTTGGCTCCGGCATTGCTTCCGGCCACCCGCAAAAAAATATTCCCGTCCCCCTGCGCTCTCATACGGTTGATGCAGTGATTCAGAATAATTCCGCCATACCCGCGGTTCTGGTACTCCGGCGCTACAACAATATCGCGGATATATTCCCCTTCCGTAATATAAGCACCCACTAAAGAGTCTCGTATCCAAAACGAACGGACCCGGGACTCCGCTTCGTAAGCGGCAAGAGTCGCCAAAAAGGATTCCGGCTCCCGCCGGTACTGGTCCGTGTCCCAACCGTTATCTCTATTCAACTGCTCATACGCCCCATCAAACAAGGCAATGAAGGACTCCAGCATCTCCGGCGTAAATCCCCGTTCCTGCAATAAAGAAGCGGGCTCCGCTTCAACCGGATGGTTCCCGGCATACCTCAGCTGATAACCTTCGATGTCTGGTGAAAACCCCAGCCCTCTCACGAACTGAACGATCTCCGTATTTCTCCCGTATACATTAAAGCAGATCTCCCTCTCTTCGCTTGCCTGTAAATAGGGGTTAATCTTGCTCTCCATCACCTCCAATAATACATCGGGCTGGCCGCACTGCCTGAACACCGCATAGGCAATGACGCAATCTGCTCCCTCCACCAGACAGAAGACACCTTGATTGGGACCTGATTCCCCATAGTACATAACCGACACAGCCCCATCGGCAAAAGCAGCCCTAACATAACCTTCCGCTCCCGACGAAATCATTGAAATTAGCTGTAGTATCTTGGTCCATTCCGCCTTATCCATATTCCTTCCGCCCTCACAATCTGTTGTCGTTACGAATCCCCTGTCACTTTCTGAGCATTGTCCGGTACACAAATTTGGGCAACGCGGACTGCCTGCGCCAGCGGGATTTCTGTCCTTTGGCAACGGGAGCGAACAACAACCGGTGCGCCCATTCCAGGTTAAGCTTCTTCCAGATCACCGGTGCCGGCTTCACTTTTCCCGAGAGTACATCCAGACTGCCGCCAACTCCAAAAACAAGCTTAACGCCAGTCAGCTCCTGCTTATGCTTATACAGCCATTTATCCGAATACGGTGCGCCCATGGCAAGAATGAGAACATCCGGCTTGCTGCGCTGAATGTCTGCAAGTATCCCCTGCTCCTCTGCTGCATTAAAAAATCCATGATGCCTGCCGGCAATCTTCACCTGCGGATAGGAGGTGTTAATCTTCTCTACCGCCTGTCTGCTGGTGATTTCATCGGTTCCCAGGAAATAAAAGCTCCAGCCCAGCTCATTGCCCTTCTCCAGCATCCTGAGCAGCAGGTCATAGCCTGTTACCCTTTCGGGGATCGGCTGGCCTTTTCTTCTGGCAGCCAGTACGATGCCGATCCCGTCAGGCACGATTAAGTCCGCCGAACTGATGATTTCCTGAAGCAGCTCATCGGTTTGACTGGCTAACGTAATCTCCGGATTGGCCGTTATTAGATGAAAGAGCCTGTCCTGTTTTTTCTGAACTTGCTCGGCTAACCGAAGCGTAGTTTCCTCAAGCGTCAGCTTGGAAAATGGAACACCTAGAATCGAAACGATATCGTTCATAAATTAGTTCCCTCCCAGTCCTCCAGCACGTTCCAGCCCATCGCAGGTTCTCCATGGAAGGAGTGCAACGAGCCTACATAAACATGGTTGTTATGAATCCCTGTCTCCAGGTAATGCCGCATCACTTCTTGCGTTGAGGCGGTTACATGCTGATCGGCAATTGCACTGCGATCCACCCACAAGAGCCGGCCTTCTTCACTTTCAATTAAGGTGCTATCTGCCCGAACGTTTCCGGTGTATATGTACTGTATACGAATTTCTTTATCATCCTTGATTCTATGAATAATGTATCTGAGGTCCAGGCTGTCCATCACCTGTTCTGTCAATCCTGTTTCTTCTTCAACCTCCCGTAAGCAGGCCTGCCTTGGATCATTGATTTCATGGGCTTCCATATGCCCGCCGACGGGCACCAGATATCCGGGTAGAAAAGAGCTGCCAGACCGCTTTTGAAGAAGCAGCACCTCCTGTTTATCATTAAATAAGAAAGCTACTGCCATTGGTCTAATCCGCACCATCATCTCTCCCCTAAATGAACCCTATTTAAATGACACCATACTTTTGCAGAGCGTAAGCAATCCCTCCTTCACTCGCCTTTTTAGTGACGAAGTCTGCTTTCTGCTTGAGCTGTTCTCCCCCATTGCCCATGGCAATTCCTAAGCCTACATATTCCAGCATATCGATATCGTTTCCCCCGTCTCCAAAGGCGACAGCCTCGGCAGGAGATAGCCCGAAGTGCTCCAACACCTTGCGGATCGCCGTTGATTTGGAGACCTCTGTTTCTTCCAGCACATTCATCACATAACCGTGGAACCGGACAAACCGGAGCCTCGGGAACTGCTCTATGTATTTTTGGGCTTCATGTTCATCCGCATATAGGCACATGCAATATATTTCTTCGGACAACGAACCCATAGTTTCAGGATATTCCGTAAGACTTAAAGTCTCCTGGAGCGCCCTCTTCATCCGGTCATCTTCGAAGCCGAGGCCGTTCATCGTGAGCAAACCGGTGAAATAAGATAAGCCATGTCCATTATTTCCGGCAAATGCCGAGAGCTCGCGGACCGTCTCACTCTTCAGCAGCGACTTATGAATCACTTCCCCATTGCTTTGGACAAGTGCTCCGTTCGCGGAAATAATGGTATCCACACCAAGCCCTCTGAACTCTTCGCACAGACTGTACGGCCTTCCTGTAGCGACCACGACCTTTATTCCTTTCGCAGTCAGCTTTCCAAGCGCTTCTTTGGTGCTGGACGGCATACATCCGTCAACTTCACTTAAGAGCGTGCCATCCACATCAAAAAACACTATTTTGTACATCCTCCAGAACCACTCCCTGATTTATGCGCTATGAAGAGCATCCTAGCACTCCAAATATTTACATACTCATTCTCACCATACCAGCAACTTGGACTTCAAATCAATGGAGAATGTATCTTTAGTGATTTCAGATTAAGTGATAACGGACGAACGCAACACAAAAGACACCCTATGGGTGCCTTGTTTGCAGGAAATGCCACCTGCACAGAGGAATAAGAATTAAGAGAAAAAAAATGGAGGTAATTGCTCTTGAATATTGATGTTCTCGATAAAGGTTATGTCCGGCTGGTGAATCATATGGGTTCCGATCTCACCGTTGTTAATGCAGCGCGGGTATCCTTTGCCAAACAGTCGGATGCACTCACCGAAAAAGATCTGCGGCTCATTCAATTTCTGGCCAGAGAAGGACATACTTCCCCCTTCCGCCATGCCGTGATCCAATATGAAATCTACGCTCCGCTTATGGTCGCCAGACAGTGGTGGAAATACGTCATCGGCTCGGCCCATTATGAAGGAACCAGTGACAGCCTGGAGGCCTGGAATGAATCAAGCCGCAGGTATATTACGGAAGAACCCGCTTTTTATACTCCTGCCGCCGGGCAGTGGCGAAGTGCACCCGCGAACTCCAAACAAGGCAGCGGTGATATCGTAGCCTGGGAGCTTGGAGAGAAATATACCCGGGAGCTCATGAACTATGTGGATTTGGGGATTCAGAAATATGAGGCTGCGCTGGCAGACGGAATCTGCGCGGAACAGGCAAGGCTGTTTCTGCCTGCCTATGGACTCTATGTCCGCTGGTATTGGACGGCTTCGCTGCAATCCGTAGCGCATTTCCTGAATCAACGGCTGGAGCATGACGCCCAGAAGGAAATACAGGACTATGCCAAAGCCATACTTGAGATTGTGAAAGCATTATTCCCGGTGACGATTGACGAACTGCTGTCCAAATAACTATTCCTTATCGTGAATGCGGAACGACTGCAAATAATTGTGGATATCCTCCTGAGGCGTCTCAAGCAGGCCTGCAAGCATGCTTTGAATGGAGCGCATTGCAGCAATTCTTTCATCGATTTCCAGTATTTTATTGCGGACCCGTTCCTTCAGCGTCTCGGCATCCATCTTTTGACCGAGCATGCCCAGCACTTCACGGATTTCTTTCAGCGAATACCCCAGGGATTTGGCATCCCTGATGAACTTGATCTTCACCAGATAATCCTCCGTATAAATCCGGTAACCATTTGCTACCCGTCCGGGGACAGGCAGGATGCCACTATCCTCGTAATAGCGAATGGTTGCCATGCTTACCCCGGATAATTTCGCCAGCTCTCCGCGTGTCATGCCCTCCATGACTGCTCCCCCCTGCCTTCTCAGTTTTATCTGCTGATTACATTCTCTTGCGGGTATACACTTGATCAAACTTCACTTCGGGGAAATCGGCTGACGGCCCGTCCAGAAGAGATTGCGGTTCGTTGTTTAAATATTGATCGAAGAAGGCTCTCACATAAGATCTCGTAATATCAATATTTTGCACCGGATCTATCTCTTTGGCGAACAGCGACGGCGACAGCAGTGCGATCTCCGTGAAGCTCTGATGAATAAAATGATCGACCGTCAAATAATAAGTGTCGCTCGCGCTTTTCGTCATAACGGATTTCAGATCGGGGGCAAACTCCTCGTAAAATACCTTGTCCTTCTTCGTCACTGACGGATCGAGACTTTGAGCGGTGCCTCCAGACATCATGTACATAAACGGCTGCTGCAATCCAGTATGGGCAACCTCCCCCCAGAATCCGCCTTCCAGACTTACGCCTGCCTTGAACCGCTTGTCCTGTGCCAGTGCCTCTGCAGTTGTCGCCCCACCATAGGAATGACCGAATATTCCGGCCCGGTCCAGATCCAGTCTGCCCTGAAACAGACCATTCGGATCCTGCGCATTCCATTCCGTAAGCGTGTCGAGTACAAAGCTGGCATCGGCTGCGCGAATACCTACTCCTGTGACATTATACTCATAAAGCTCTGCAGAGGTATCAAACTCGGGATCAGGTTCATAGAAGACCGAATGTCCATCCGGGAATGTGACCTTAGCCGATGTATATGGATGATCCATCCCTACTACAATATAGCCGTGGCTGACCAGTTCCTCGATGGCCGTCATGCTCTGAAACCGGGTGGAACGAATGCCCGGCGAGAACAGTAAAACCGGATAGCTCGCCTCGGCTGCGGACAGCTTCGCTCCATCGACGACATGTGTAGGGATTTCGGTCACATGACTGAACAGCTGCTTGGGCAGGCCAAATACCAGACTGATGGCCTCTCCGAGCTCGGAAGGATAATGCTCCTTCACCTTCCCCTCAGCCTCTTCCGGGTCCACCGGATACCAGACATTCACCATAATCTCCCGCTTATCCCCAGGAGCAGCGCTTAAGGTCTCCTCCCGGGATTCATCTGTCAGTTGCCGGGAAATAGTACCCATCGCATAGCTGCCAGTCGGCTCAGGCATGGTAAACACCGGAAGCAGCCGGCTCAAATACACTGCTGCGCCGGAAAGGATCAATATCAGGGTGAACTGCAGGCTCTTTTTGACTAATGATTTTGAACGGGCTCTATTCTCCGGTTTAATCAGTCTTAGGAGCAACACAATGCCGAGGCCCAGCGCCGCAGCGTAAGCCGGCACCATCTGAATACGGTAATGATCTATCGCACCATGCAGCGTCATAACCAAAATCACACTGAGCAGCAGCCCTATATTCAGCCGGCGGTCTCTTTGCATAAACAGAATTCCTGCTGCGGCTGCCAGAACCACAACGATTACAATGACTTCTAATACTCTCACAATACAGCACCTCCACTTTATCTATGCTCTCCATAATGAAGAACAGCAATGATTGCGGATAAAGCATAAACCCTGAAGTACACTTCAAGGTCAAGGTGCCAGCGATATGAAGTTTATGCGCGCGGCTCAATCATGGGTCCTTACGGGAGTGATCAGGAACAGCGCTGGCGAAAGCGGGTCTGTAGTCAGGATGACCACCGGGCTTTCTTTCCCTGTGTATCTTACTCTGAGGGACCCGCTATCCAGGCAGCGCAGGATATCCAGCAAGAACCTGCCGTTCAGCGCGATGGTGAAGTCATCCCCCTCCATGGCGTCCAGGCTAATTTCGTCCCGGACCTCTCCTATGTCCGCCGTACCGGATAATAAAACCAGCTTGCCGGAAGTCGCTGTAAGCCGAATGATGTTTCCGCCTGCCAGTACGGACACCCTTTCAACCGCTTGCAGGAAACCATAGGGGCCAATGAGCAGTTCGGATTTGCAGGATTGTGGAATCACATTTTTTACGGCTGAGGGGAAGACCCCCTCAATGAGGACGGACTGTACATGCAGCTCATTTGCCGTGAAGCTGATTTGATGTCGGCTCACTGCAATTTCCGTTGCAGCTTTGTCTTCGCTAAGCATCTTTACGATTTCATTTATATTTTTAGCAGGCACAATAACATTCGTTCCGTTGTTTAGGTTATACCCGGTATGCAGCGTGCGGGAAGCAAATCGGATTCCGTCCGTTGCCATCAGGTTGAGATTTTCCCCGGTAAATTCAAAAGAAACTCCCGTCAGTACCGGTCTGGAATCGGATGTGGAGGCAGCCACGCACACCTGTCTTATCGCCGATCGCAATACGTCATTCTGGATGTGAAACTTGCAGGCAGGCTCAGCATCAGTGGAAGGGGAGTGTACGGGCGGGAATTCCGCAGGGTCCAAACCGCATAACCGGACATGCGAATCGCCTGAAGTAATGCTTAGGATAAAAGGTTTTTCGCTCTCAAAAGCTATCCACCCGGCATGAAGCCTGCGGATGATCTCACTTAAATAACGGGCCGGCACCACAATTCCGCCGGTTCTTTGCACATTCATCGAGTCCTTATCCTCGGGAACCCTGTACTGGATGGTCATACTTGTATTGCTTGCCGTGAACACCAGAGCCTTCTCATAAGCCTGAATATGTATTCCTGACAGAATTGGATTTGGGCTATTCGCAACAACAGCCTTAAGGACATGCTGCAGAGCATGAAGCAGTGATTCCTTTGTCACATTGACCAGCATTGCCCTCACCTGTCCCTTGTAGTGAATGATTAAGAATAATAAGCAGTAATGATATTCCGGATCATTTCCGAGCGGGATAATACTGTAGCTGTACAATCTGCTTCAAGCTTGTTCCACAGTTCCTCCGGCAATGTCAGGGATACCTTTTTGGTGCACCCGATACCTTTCCTGCCTGCTCCCTCCCGGAGACCGCCTCTTCCAGACAAGAAACCGAGTTGACCGTCTTTGTTGGAGACACCAATTTTGATCGCATTATCGCTCATAGCATTTCACCTTTTCATTCATTTGATTATAGGAACCTTTTTCATAATCTCGGTAATTTAATTCTAGCATACAGTCCACTCCCTGGCAATGCATGGAATAATCTATTCCTTTTAATTTATCATGTTGGTTCTCCATTAAGCCGCTATTCTCAGCTGGCATTTCCGTGGTATAATTTAGTAAATTTTTTAATTCAAGGGCACTGTTTTCCGGACGCATCCGGAGACAACCCCGCAGCTTATGCGGGGTTATTTTTGTATAAAGGTGGAATTATCTATGACTGAGCTGCAGGAAACAAGAGCCATTTTAACGAAGGAAGACCTGATCCATCAGTTTAAAGGCTGCGGAGTGGCAGAAGGGCAAACCCTGTTTGTTCATGCCTCGCTAAGCAAGCTGGGTTTTGTTGTAGGAGGTGCGGAGACCTTAATCCGGGCGCTGCTGGAGATAGTGGGGGAAGACGGCACTTTGGTCATGCCTTCGCAAACCTGGAAAAACCTCGATCCTTCAACAGGCGTCCACTGGCAGGAACCGGCAGAATGGTGGCCTGTGATACGGGAGCATTGGCCTGCCTATGATAAAGAGGTTACTCCGGCCATCGGCATGGGTGCCGCGGCTGAAATGCTCCGCAAATGGCCGGGAGCCCAAAGATCGGATCACCCCGCCCGCTCCATAGCGGCAGTAGGCAGACATGCAGCCTATATTACGGCGGACCATGATTTGAGCAATATTTTTGGTGCCGGATCGCCACTGGACAAAATTTATCAGCTAAATGGTTATGTCCTCTTGGTTGGCGTCGGCCACGACAGGAATACATCCCTGCATCTGGCCGAAGCCCGGGCTGATTTCCCCGGTAAGCACATGGTAGACGAGAGCAGCGCAGTTCTGGTGGACGGCAGGCGGGAGTGGCTCACTTATTCGACCCAGGCGGTGGATGACAGTGATTTTGTCACGTTAGGGAATGAATATGAGCAGGAAATCAATCTCAAGATTCATCACATCGGCAATGCCGAAATCCGGCTGCTAGCGCAAAGACCTCTGGTCGACTGGGCCACGGACTGGATGGGGAAATTCAGGGCTTAAACAGACAGGATTCCGAAGAACGGGGCGGTAGTATGACGATTCAGTCCATATTTATAATGGTGCTAAATTTGACTTATTGTGTAATCATCCCGTGGTTTCTCTACTATGCCTATAGACAATACAAGGCCAACCGGTCGGCAGCCGGGCAAATTCGCGTCTATAATCCAGCCAGACTTAATCCACATAAATTATTGCTTGTGGTCACTCTGCTGTACGCGAGCGCAGTTGTGGTTTTGTGGCTGTTGTACATGTTCAAGGTCAGCAATGTGATCGAGGATCACTGGTTCTCCTATATTTTCATGCTGGTTCTTCCGGTTGTCGCCAACCATGACCGAGTGCTTATGTACATCGGAGAATACGGCATATCCCAAGAGGGAAACGTGATCCCCTGGGAATTTATCAGCTATTACGAATTCGGTAAATTGAATACGCTCACAAATCGTTTGTTGCTGGAGATACATACAAAGGATAATGTGATACGTGGATTACTTCCATCTGAATCCCAAGAAGAAATAAGGCAGTTTTTGGAGGAAAACAAGGTTCAATCAAAGCTGGCATAGTTAAGACATACCGCCATATAAAGGCAGGAGCCCTCTCATCCTGAGAAGGCTCCTTGAGGTCTGCACACAAATCCTGAAAAAAAATCATCAACACTGAGTCCGGTTCCGCGATCCCTCTGTGCGGTAGAAACGTACTAATGCAAACTAAAGGTTATCTTTTATAAATTGATTAATGCGGTCAGCATATTCATCCCATAAATAATCCTGATTCTCAATAATTAATTTCGGGATGTCCCAAGAGTCAACAATTGCTCTTACAAACGCCTGACTCCCGCCCCACAACTCAGCGGCTTCCTTAAAGTCATCATCCGTATGCAGAGCCACCGGCCCCCATTGGTTCCCGCGCACACTGCAAATAAACCGCCATTGCCCTTCAACATTCACTTGGTAAAAGTAGATGAGCAGCAGTTCCAGTGGTGATAATATCTCCTGCAGTGCCAACGAGAAATTGAGCAATTTATCATGATTCATGCCCATATGATACGCGCAGTTAATGGCATCCTGAAACAATACACTTTCAATAATTGTGATATCTTGCGTACTGGCCAGCCTATCCTGAACAAAAGCCCTGAACAGGGCTTGCAGCCCTTCTATGAATAGATCTGCCTGTGCATCATCCTCAAAGGAGCTGAATTTGTAGCCCTGTATGAACAAAGGATGGTTGTCTTCAAGCTCCAGAATACACCGGTTGGATACATTCCACGCGGACAATTGATCCGAGAGCATCGTCGCGCAGGTCGTTTTCCCGGAACCCGGCATGCCATCAATAATAATAAGTTTTTTGTTGTTCAATTTCATTTCGTATTCTCTCCTCTGTTCCAAATGTCCACAATGGGAATGGATTGTTCAATCCTCTGTTTACTCTCCGCGATCCAGTCCTTAAGCCACTGATTATTTAAGCTGCTGAAGGATTCATCCACGTCGTAATTGCGGAAAACACCGATATAGACGATCAATTCTCTCAGCATTAGAAATAGCGGGATTTGGGCCATCCAATAGTCCTCCAGCGTATTCTCACGGGTGTAGCCTTTCATAAAATGAGCCAAAAACCGGCGGGCCTGGTCCTCCCGGCTGTCCTTTCCTTCTTCACCACCGTACACATTGACGAGATAATACAGCTGAACCGCGATATCCTCTGCAAACCAGCTGTACTGGGCTTCATCAAAATCAAAAAGGGTAAAGTCCGTATGAATTGGGGTCTTTGGACAAGCCGCGAAGGGTCTCCAGTAATTTGAAGCCGCTCCCTGCCTGGGATGGAGGAATCAGGTCCATATTTTGCAGGAACCAATTCCGGCTCCAATCCTGTCTTTGGTTCTTAGGATCTTGCGGCTGATAGTTTTTGGACAAGGCATGCAGTTTGCCAGTCAGTTGCCCCAGTTTTTCATACAGCAGATGATCTTGAAGACATTCCGGGTAGCTATTGTTCTGCCACGGGCTTTTTCGAAGCAAACGCAGCTATAAGATCCATCGCTTTGCTCAATAACTTCCACTAATTCACCGTTCCTGGACAATAGGGGTGTGGAGACAGAAACCCCTTCATTCGTTAGAAACAAAATCCAGTCCAGCTCCCCGAGGATCAGGTTCTTAGAACGGTTAGAGCCTGGAGTGATTCTCAATATGCGGTCATGGCTATCCTGCTGGGCCTCATAAACCATATTCTGGCTGCCTCCAAGGTAACGGAGCTGACCGCTGCTCATACTGTAACGACTGGCTGCGATTTCAAGCATTGGATGGGTAAAAGAATCTTTCGTTCTCATACGAGTGTACCTCCATAGAATTAGAAATCAGATGAGACGGAGGTATAAGGGCAAACCAAACAGCCCAAACCACAGACAGGCAAAATCCGCCGTCCGGTGCTTGGGCATCTGCTATAACAAGGCAAAGCTGTCCCCTGCCGCTAAATCCGGGCATAAAAAGGCCTCCATCTCACCAGTTGATTGAAAAACGGCAAATCAAATAAATCCTTGGCTGCAGGATTCAAAAAATTGATAGGCGTCTTCTTATCTCAACTTGATGAAACGAAAACCTCGTGACATACATAAGCCTCTTTTCGAATTGCTATATTTCAGTCTATCGTATCCAGATGCTGGATATCTGTCAACAAGCAGAAGAGGCTCTCCTTAATGCTGGAGAGTAATTCACGCCATAGGAAGCGCCTACAGTAAACTTGGCAGAAGCATTTCCTTTATCGCCGTCCGTAAACCCGCCTGGAAAACCCGTTCCGGTATAACCGGTATGTTCGGATGCGGAGGTCGCCCCGCCTGAGAGTACTGCTGGTTCCGCTTCATAAGTCTAAGAGGATGCCGATACTAATGTGGATGCTGGAAAATGAAGCACCAATAGTGGAGCAATCAGAAAGTAAGCCAGAAGCTTGTTGAAGCTTAACCTTTTCAGCATTAAATTACCTCCATTTTATAAAAATCGTAATCGGGCAGTAATATAATAATTCCTTTTCCCCATGTTATCCGGACATTTCAGATTGCAAAGAATGTGATATAAGCTCTCGATATCTATGGCGTATTGGTTATAAAGTACACAGTACAGGAGCTTTTATCGCAACCGACTAACCAAAAGGGGAATTTAGCCGATGGAACATGACCGCCTGATCCATGAGCTTAACCGTTCATACCAAATTCAAATAGAGCATATCGAACTGCATCGCGATCTGATCGGCAAGGTGTATTTCGTGCAGACTGCAGAAAAAAAGTACATGTTCAAAATATACCGCAGCTTCAAATCGGAAGACGCACTGCAGAGTGTTGGCATTCTTGATTATTTGAAAGCAAATTCATATCCGGCGGTTTCTGTGGTTCGTACTGCCCGGAATGACAGCCATATCATTCTGAGTGGTGACGAAGGCTGCTGCACCGGGATTTTGTACGATTATATCGAGGGAGCAGTGCCGGACGGCAAGCTGGAAGCGGAGAGTATAGGCAAGCAAATCGGGGAACTCCATAATCTAATGGAAAGCTATCCGCATAAGCTGATCCATAGAACAAAAACCGATTACATCGACGACTACCTCACCATCATGCGGCAAATGGATTTCGCTCCTGCTAAAATCCTTGAACTGCAGCAATATGGCGATGAACTATGGGAACGTATAACCAAACTTCCTAAATCCTTCTGCCACGGGGATCTTCATACAGGGAATATGATCAGAAACCAGAGCGGCGAGTATGTCCTGTTTGATTTTGACGATGCTTCGGGCGATTATCCGGGGATGGATGCCGCATACATGTCTGACGACACCCACTTTAATCAATTTCATGAATTGATGTATGATCACACCCTGGCTTTATACGAACGCTTTTATTCGGGCTATAGCAAAGTACGTACACTAAGCAGCAGTGAGTTTCATGCGATTTTTGATTTTATTGCGGTACGCCATTTTCAAATCGTCTCTAGAATCGTGCGTTGTCAGGGCTTGCAGAGCATATGCATCGAATTTTGCGAGGAGCAGCATGATTGGCTTATGAGGTGGCGGGAGCAGTGTATGGAGAAGCAACGCTGATAACAGGGAGCCCTATCCATGTGCTGAAACGTATTCGCGCTGCAATCGTAACAGCTAGTATAACTATCAACTAAATGAGGTGGACAATGAAAGCTATCCCCAAGAAAATGATGAATACGCCGAGCGGCAACATGGAGTACGCGCAATCGGGTGAAGGAACTCCTGCTATTATTCTGATTAACGGTGGAAGCGGTCCTATTGAAGGCTGGCATAACCTGTTTCATGAACTAGCTGCGGAGACTGCCGTTTTAGCTTATAACCGGTTTGGGGTAGGAAAAAGTGATAAACCTTCTACGCCTCAGCACGGGCAGGCTGTGGTAGACGCGCTCCGGCAATTGCTTCAGTTAGCAGGACTTCGTCCTCCTTATATTCTTGTGGGGCACTCTCTGGGGGGATTATATGCCAACTTGTTTGCCAGGCAACATCCGGAGGAAATAGCGGGCGTCGTATTGCTGGAATCCAGCCATCCGCTAGATCTAAACATCAATGCTACCCAAAGTGGGTTCATCCGGGGGATTAATCAACTTCTGCGAAAATCCGACTCCCTCACTCCACATAAAAAGTGGGACGAGGTTAACTTTGTAGACGAGACCGTCCAGCAAATCGCACAGTCCGGCCCTTTCCCGGATGTCTCTTTAGTGGTAGTGTCCGGAACTAAGAAACCGCCTATGATGCCCAAACAGGCTTATCAGCTAAGAACAGCCAATCAACAAGACTTCTTGCAGTTAAGCAAGCAGAGCAGACTTATTCAGGCTTCCCGAAGCGGCCATTTCCCGCAACTCTCCGAACCCGAAATCGTCAAACAGGCTATTCAGGATTGTCTTGCTATGGCGAGAAAAAATCAGCAATTGTTATAATGACTGACTGCCAAAATAGGCCTACTCCCAAACTCAAAAGGGCCCCTATCGGGGGCCCTTTGTGCGTAAGCAGGTTAAATTAATGTCCGCGATGCTTTTCCTTCGCTTTTTTCTCCTTCAATTCCCTTACCCGAGCCTTCATGGCTTCCCGTTGCTGATTAGAACAAGTCTGTTTCTCCCTTTTGTTCTTCTCATACTCCAAATTCATAGCCTTTTGAGCATGGGTGGAGACTCCATTCTTGCTTAATTCATACGCTGCCTGCCTTGCCAGCCGTTTCGGATTGACCTTCTTCGTATCAGACAACTTTACGGCAACTTCTTGTGAGAGTCCACGGAGCAGCCTCCACATCTCCTCACGGATAAAATGGAGAATTTCCTCGTCCTTAGGCTCTCTTCCAAAAATGTACCTGGCTGCCTTCAATTTCCCTTGGTCTTCCTGCTCCACAACACCTACCCAATACTGCCCATCGTGATAAACCGTAAGCTTCATAATGAAACCCCCTCATTTAAATCGGAAACGATGGACATCCCGAGGGGGGAAGGTTACTGACACGGCGCTCTTGAAATATAGAGTCATCCTAGTGCCTGGACTACCAACCAGACTGTGTTTTTTCGTTCCAAAAAAATTATAGTTACATCACTTGAAAACAGCAAGGCTAATTCTCTCAGCATAAAATCCTTTTAGATGTTGTCTTTAGATACTTGGGGCTTTTTGATAAATAAGGACAATACGACGTTAATCACCGTAGCTTCTGAAGCACGATAATCGAAAGCAATATAGCTGTCATAAACATTTGACGCGTTGGTGAATGTCTGCATCAAAATCCCTGTTACCGGCACTAAAACCCTAATGTTAGAAAATACCCTGTGGCTAACCATTGGATCGTCGTGGCATCCACATTAAATAATTTGCTTAAATCTCCCAAGGCCATTTCGCTAAGATCAGTTTTTCAATAAGTGCTGTGAGTGCTTCTTGCGTGGTCGAATACCCTTTAAAAAGAGTTTTTCGGCTAACTAAGTTTCAAACTAAGGCGGAATACCTGTTTTTGCTTGATAAGGTGGTAATTCCTGACCATTGATTTTAGAATCGATCATTGTCACAATTAGATTCTTGAGATAGCGGCTGAGCAAAATGGTTGGGAGGCACAGTAATGACGCAAGGGAATATCCGCCCGGAACAGGCTGGAGAGACTGCGAAGGAGATCCGCGGTTCGGCAAGGGAATTGGCTGTACATCTGATTAGGCTGTCCGGAGGATCCGGCAATGTATTAGAAGCCATCCACTGCACAACCCGGCTTCGCCTTAGACTGCGGGACAGTTCCCTAGTGGACGAAGCCGGCCTTTCCGGCATGCAGGAGGTTCAGGGCGTGTTCTTTCGAGCCGAACAGCTGCAAATTATACTGGGATCGGCCAATGTCTTCAAGGTGCACCGCCAGGTTGGCCGCATCCTTCAAGACGGAGGGCCAACTCAGCAGGAAGAGGAACAGTCTGCCGGGCCATCAGTACCCATAAGCTCGGACAGCATTGCCGGGTCCAAGCGGGCTCTACTTCCTGTTTTGTCTGAAGTACGGAAACGGAGAACCTCCATGCCGGCCACCGGCACCGATGGTTCGTCTTCCAAGTCGAAAAACCTGGTCAAAGGTGTGTTCAGACAGATTGTCGATGCGGTAAGCTTTTTTTCCGATATCGTCGTGCCCATGATTCCACTCTTTGTCGGGGTCGGCCTGCTGCTGGGCCTGCTTAGTATGATGGAAGCCTTCGGCTGGGCGCAGCCGGAGAGTGTCCCGTTCCGAACCTTGTCATTGTTGACGGGTTCAGCATTTCAGATTTTGGCTGTGATGTTTGGTTATCACACGGCCAAGCGGTTTGGAGGCACCCCTACGCTCGGCGCTGCAATCGGCGTTGTCATGACCCGTCCTGATATATTGCAGGTCACCGGATTCGGAGGAGCACCGATAAGTTCCGAGAATTTATTATTAACGCCGCAGTTCGGGTATCCAGGAGCCGTAATTCCTACGATTCTTGCGGTATTGCTAATGAGTCTAATTGAGAAGTGGCTGCGCCGGATCCTTCCGTCATCGACTGCAGTTATGCTGATCCCCTTTTTAAGCCTTGCCGCCGGGGGCAGCATTGCGATTCTGGTCATTGGTCCACTCACCTACGAACTGAGCAGCTCTCTTAGCAGCTTGCTGGAAGTGGTGTTCAGATACGGCAGTTTGTTTTTCGGTCTGCTGCTTGGCGGAATCTACAGTTCTGTTGTCGTGAGCGGTCTGCATCATGGCATTCAGGCAATTGAAATCGGATTGATCACCAATCCGGACGTCGGCGTCAATTTCCTGCTTCCCATCTGGTCTATGGCGAATATCGGCCAAGCTGCAGCCGGACTGGCCGTGTATGCCAGAACCCGTGACAAAGCATTGAAAAAAATAGCCCTGCCCGCGTCAATCACCGCCTTTCTCGGCATCACCGAACCGGTCACCTTCGGCGTCAACCTGAAGCTTGGCCGCCCCTTCTTAGGCGCTGCTTTGGGAGGTGCCGCCGGAGGAGCTTATGTAGCTTATTATCAGGTGGCAGCTGATTCGTTCGGCTTAACCGGGATTCCAATGATCGCCTTTACCGTCCAGCTCGGGCAGATGAATCTTATCCATTATTTGATTGGTTTTCTACTGGCAGCAATAACAGCCTTTACGGCCACCTGGATTCTTGGGGTTGACAAGCGACTTCTTAAGGAACAAACAAGCATAGGAGAATAACATGAAAATCAAAAAAATTCTGAACAACAACGCGGTTGTAGTAAACGACCTTGGAGAGGAAAAGATTGTCATGGGTTCCGGTATTGCTTTTCAGAAAGGGAAAAACGATATTATAGATCCGTCCCTTATTGAAAAAGTGTTCATTATGGATGACCCGGATCAATACGGCCATTTGCAGGAAATGCTGGGGACACTGCCTGAAGAAGAGATTACCGCGTCCGAACAAATTATTTCGTATGCTGAACGTGAACTGGAAGTGACGTTTAATGAGCATATTCATATTGCACTGACAGATCACCTCTCCTTCGCTTTGGAGCGGATCGCGAAAGGAACGATGATCCAGAATACGCTGCTGGATGAAATCCGCATTTTATATCCGAGAGAGTTCCAGATTGGACAACAGGCCAAAAACATTATCCATGAAACCCTGCAGGTCGAAATTCCCGAGGACGAGGTCGGATACATCGCCATGCATATCCATACTGCCTGGAAAAACGCCGGAGCTCACGGAACAGATGCCGAAATGGCGGCAATGATCCGTGATATTGCTGAAGGTGTGGAACAAGCTGCCGGTGTTACGCTTAAAAGAGGTTCCGCCAATTACGAGCGTCTGGTGACTCAGCTTGAAAACATCCTGAAATCTGATGAAACTGGCAAGCTTCTCAATGAGTTGAACCCTGAAATTGTACGAATTGCCAAAGAACGCTACGCCCGGGCCTACTTGCAGGCCAAGGAGGTTGGCGATCAGGTTGAAGAAGATTACGGGTATACTTTCATCGACAGCCAGCTGGTATTTATCGCCATGGAAATCAATCGGATCTGTACACGGTCGATGGATGGTAATATATTGAAATCAAATAATACAGGACTTTAGACCCTTGATATCAAAACAATATCGAATACCCCTAGTATTATCCTCAAAAAAATAGGAATTTCAGTCTATAGCCATTTCCCGTTATAAAATTATAGAATTAACGCGACAACAAAATATGTCGGGATTGTTACTGTTAAGCAGGCAAGACCTAAAAATCCGTTTGGGAATCGATGCGTTTTATGTATCCCCAATGGTATTTTTAGGTCTTTTTTTCTGTTTAAAAACAACAATAATTAGCAACCAAAAGGAGACCGGGAGAATGAATATCAAAAAGATGGTAAGACAAGCAACAGCAGTAACCTTTACAGCAGCTTTACTTACAGGTGGCGGGGCTTCAGCTTTGGCCAAAGAAGATAACAGCAAGAATTACAAAGAAGACTTTGGTTTTTCCCACATTACCCGCGCTGACATGATGAAAATACCGGAACAACAAAAAAGCGAGAATTTTCAAATCCCTTCGTTTGATGCTTCCACCATCAAAAACATTCCTACTGCAAAAATAGTGGATGAGTCTGGCAATGCCCTTGATCTGGATGTTTGGGACAGCTGGCCGCTTCAGAACGCAGACGGAACCGTTGCCGAATATAATGGCTACCATATCGTGTTCGCTTTAGCGGGAGATCCTGAAAAAGGATGGGACACCTTCGTATACATGTTCTATCAAAAAGTAGGCGACACCTCGATTGATAGCTGGAAAAATGCCGGCAGAGTATTTAAAAATAGTGATAAATACGTTTCAAACGATCCGATTCTAAATAACCAAGCCGAAGAATGGTCCGGTTCCGCAACCTTAACCAAGGAAGGCAAAGTCCGCTTGTTCTATACCAACCGCCAAGGCTGGGATCCGGCGAATAACTTTTTCGGCAAGCAAACCTTGACGACTGCTCAAGTGAATGTGTCCAAGCCTGATACGGATACGCTGAAAGTGGATGGCGTGGAAGATCTCAAATCAATCTTTGACGGAGACAGCAAGTTCTATCAAAATGTGGATCAAGCATTCGGTGAAGGCAACTATGACGATAACCACACGTTAAGAGACCCACACTATGTGGAAGATAACGGTCATAAATATCTTGTTTTTGAAGCCAATACCGGAACGGAAACGGGTTACCAGGGAGAACAATCGCTAGACATCAGAACTTATTATGGAGGTAACAAACCTTTCTTCGAAGCTGAAAAAAATAAATTGTTGTCCAGTCCTAAGAAATCTCTTGCGACCTTAGCGAACGGCGCACTGGGTATTATTGAGTTGAATGATGATTACTCGCTCAAAAAAGTGATGAAGCCGCTAATTGCCTCCAATACCGTAACGGATGAAATTGAACGCGCGAACTTATTTGAAATGAATAACAAATGGTATTTGTTCACCGATTCCCGAGGCTCCAAAATGACCATTGATGGAATCGGCGCTAATGATGTATATATGCTCGGTTATGTAGCAGATTCATTGACGGGTCCTTACAAACCGTTGAACAAAAGCGGGCTTGTACTGCATATGGACCTTGATCCTAGTGATGTTACCTGGACTTACTCTCACTTCGCGATCCCGCAAGCTAAAGGAAATAACGTGGTAATCACAAGCTATATGACTAACAGAGGTTTGTATGAGGACCAGCAATCCACTTTCGCCCCAAGCTTCCTGTTGAACATTAAAGGCTCGAAGACCTCGGTAGTTAAAGACAGCGTTCTGGAACAAGGACAATTAACGGTTAACTAAGAGGTATCCATTTGAGCAGCCATAAGCGGACGTTTACACGACAGCTCGTTATAGGGATTATTGGTTTAAGCTTTGTGATCACTCTGGGATTAGCGGGTTATTATTTGGCAAAGAGCAATCCACTGAAGCAAGACGAGGATTCTGATCCAAAGCCAACCTTACGGGCCAGCTATCATTTCACAACACCAGATAAGTGGAAAAACGACCCGCAAAGGCCCATTTATTACGATGGAGCCTACCATTACTATTATTTGTATAACGGTGATTATCCGAGTGGGAATGGCACGGAATGGCGGCATGCCACATCCACAGATCTGGTGTATTGGAAGGACGAAGGCATCGCCATCCCCAAATATAGTAATCCGAATGGCGATGTCTGGTCAGGCTCGGTTGTTGTGGACGAGGCAGGTACCTCAGGTTTCGGAAAGGGGGCTCTGGTCGCGATTGTGACACAACCCTCCTCCGAAGGGGGAGAACAAGAGCAGTATTTATGGTATAGCACCGACCGGGGAAAATCATTTAAGGCGTACAGCAACGCTCCTGTTCTGCCGAATCCGGGGACAGCTGATTTTAGAGACCCGAAAATCATGTGGAATGAGCATTCCCGCAAATGGATCATGACTTTGGCAGAAGGCACAAAAATAGGCTTTTACGAGTCTCCGAACTTAAAAGACTGGCACTATACAAGCGGTTTTGTAACGGAGAATATCGGGCTTGTGGAATGTCCCGATCTGTACGTGATGCTTGCGGACGACGGGACCTCTAAATGGGTGCTTGGGGCCAGCGCCAATGGGAAATCATCAGGGAAGCCGAACACCTACGCTTACTGGACAGGAGCTTTTGACGGAAAGACATTTGTCCCTGATCTGCAGGAACCACAGTGGCTGGACTATGGCTTTGATTGGTATGGTGCTGTAACCTTTGAAGACGGGACTAACAGCGGTCCCCCTGCTCACCGTTACGCTTTAGCCTGGATGAACAATTGGGAATATCCCCATAATACGCCGACGCTGCACGAAGGCTTTAACGGAATGGACTCTATTGTTCGTCAAATTGAGCTCAAACAGACTGGCAACGGCAATTATCATCTGGCCTCACAACCGCTTGAAGCCCTAAGTAAGGTGGCAGATTCAACCGTCTCCTATAAAGAAATCCAAGTAAATGGCTCTACAACACTTCCGTTCACAGGAAACTCGTATGAGCTTGAGGCCGATATGTCCTGGTCTGAGCTCAACAATATGGGATTTAGACTCCGGGAATCCACCGATAAAAGCCGTCATGCAGATGTCGGAGTTTCTGTAGAGGGCGGTTACACCTACGTCAATCGGGCTTATACAGGAAATCCTGACACGAGTGGACAATATCTGGAAAGCACGTCTCCATTCGATGCCAGCCAGAAGAAGGTTCATCTGAAAATTTTTGTCGATAAAACAAGCGTCGAAGTCTTTATTGATGAGGGTATCATCGTGCATTCCAGTCTCATTTTCCCGGAATTAAACGATCAAGGCATTACCTTATTCTCAGAAGGCGGAACCGCGGTCTTTAAAAATGTTGTGATTAAGCAGTTCCATTAAGCTCTTGATTTAAGTCAATGCTCCGTCATAATTAGCCGTTTACAATGAAATCAACAATGTAAACAAGGAGGTTAAATTATGACTACCCCAGTTAAAGAAGGATTGGGACTGCGGAAAACAGCTCTAACTGCCGGTATATCACTTATCATCATGGCGATTGCAGCATATTTTTCCTATGGTTATGTTCATGGAAGTCTGGTTGTACAAGGCGATGCCAGTGCTACATTGAACAATCTCAGGTCATCCAATATGCTTTTCAGGGCTGAAATCTTTGGCTGGCTCCTTATCCTGATCTGTGACATCGTAGTTGCCTGGGCATTCTATCTTATCCTGAAGCCCATTGATAAAAAGCTATCCTTACTCGGTGCATGGTTCCGTCTTATCTATTCGGCTATATTGGGAATTGCCATACTGAGTTTGCTATTAGTGATGCTTCTCTCGAACGGCGCAGACTATTTATCATTATTTACAACCAGTCAACTACAGGGATATGTGATGCTGTTTTTGGAAGCTTTTGAATTGATTTGGTCGGTCGGTTTGATCATTTTTGGCGGGCATCTAATGATTGTGGGTTATGTCGCTTTCCGATCTGACACCATCCCTAAAGTCATCGGCATCTTATTGTTAATTGCTGCAGCAGGATATATTATCATTCACTTCTGCAACTCGTTTCTTCCACAATACGATGAGATCATTACGGTCCTTGAATTTGTATTTAATGTGCCAATGATTGTTGGAGAACTGGGGTTTGGGATATGGCTGATGATCAAATCTTCTCCTGATTAATCCGTTTTTTTATTCTGCTTAGTGACTCTGGGGTAACCCCAAGATAACTCGCCAACTGATGCTGGGGTACACGATCGACTAAATAAGGCCGTTTCAGTAAAAGTGTCTTGTAGCGTTCTTCAGGTGTAGAGCCGATAAATGCAGCGAATTCCTCTTGGACTTCACCAAAGTTTGCCTCTACCATCCTGCGTGTCATGGACTCCAATTGGGAGTGTTTATGATACATGTCCTGTTCGGTATCAAGATCACCAACGACCAATATGGAGTCTTCCAGACATGTTAAAGAATACTCGGATGACTTATCATGTTTATGACGATTGAAACTTGAAATGCCTTGTTCTTCTGTGTAGAAATTAGTTGTAGACTCTTTTCCCGCCTGATCTATGGAGTACTGTCTCACACAGCCCTTCATTACAAAATAACATTTAGTGGGGACATCTCCTTGTCTAAGGAGCGTTGTCCCTTTTTTGTATTCCTCAATATGAATTTCCTCAACAATTGCCTGTTGCTCTTCTTCATTAAGAGATGTGAATCTGGTCAGATACTTCAGCAATATTGTTTTCACTTTACGCCCTCTCATCCCCTGCTTAAGCCATTATGATTCATATTATTCCTGAACTGCTACTTTCATTATAAGCCCCCTTTACTAATTAACAAAACGGCAGATAAGACCGATATATATACATATCTTTAACTTTATTTAGTATATACATCTACAAATTGGCGGTTCCGTATGAATGTATCGCGTTCTATTCAGCGTTCGCCCCTTCCATTAGTCGATCACGGTCGGCTACAGCGGAAGGGGGCAGAACAGAAGCCCGGTCCAGACATGAAGATTCCAGCAAATCCGCAGACAAAGCTAATTAATCAATTGACCGAGCAAAAGCAGTCCCTGATCGACAGACGTTCCGAGTATGTGGGCAACGCCCTTAAAAGAGGGGATAGTCCCGAGGTGGTTCAGGCCGAGCTTGCTTCCCTGGATGAGCAAATTCAGCAGCTGGACGAGCAAATTCGAATGAATTCTCTCGAAAACCAACGCAAGACACAAGGTTTAGATGAAGACACTAAAAAAAAGAAGGAGGAGGAGCTTTCCCAAAAATCGTGGAGCCCGGACAAACAAACGCCTGAGGAACAGCAGCTTGCCTATACAACGTACACCTTGAACGGCGTTATATCCGCCCATAATGATTTAAAGCAAAGCGGTTCTGTGAGAATGGCGCAAATCACTTTGCGTACTGAAGCGAAATCCTTGGAAAACAGTAACCCTGTGAAGTCTGCAAGACTATTCCAAAAAGCTTCCAATCTGGATCAGAAACTCATGAACATTGCTAAAAGCGCCCAGGATAAAATGACAGAAGCTGTACATTCAGCCCCTTCGCCAGTTAGTCCGAACGAATCTCCTGCGGACGTGCAAGACAAGAAGGACCCGGCAGCCGAAGGCGCTTCATCTACGCCGGAAATACAGATCTATGCAGAAGCAAATAAGGAAAAAATCCCTCCGGGCAGCCAGATTGACCAATTAGTCTAGGGCATGTCTTCAAACCGCTTCCCCGCCAAAATCTGCCGCTGTATGCCCTAAGGAATCATGGGTACAGTACCATTTTCTGATCACACGCGGAGAAAGGCGTTTCGCCACTAGGTAGTTTTTTCGGTGGAGGCTTACGTCTCGATGTTTCAAAGACTTCGCTCTTCTTCCGAAGGCGTGTGTGTGCGTCCGGAAAGTGTATTCCTGGCTCTGAGTACGAACGGACCGAGTTTCACTTATTTGGGGCTTTTAGCCTGTTACAGGAGGAAAACGGACTCCAGCGCAGTTATTTCTCCCTGCTGGCCGTTTTTAGATAGAATGCAGAGCTGATAAGGTCACCTGGGTCCGCAAAAGAGAATAAACAAGGATTTTACTCTCCATAGCGCCTCCTGAGTCCGTTACGAGTAAACGAACCCGCTGCGGGCTTTTAGGGCCCTACTTTCAATTCTAAATCCTTGCTTCCCCAGAGCTCTTCCAGTTTGAAGACATGCTCTATTACATCTAGGATTACATAATATAAACAAGAATTCCCATGCCGATAGGTATGCGTATGCCCCCCTGCCCTTCTGACAGGGGGGCGTTTTTCCACGCCTGCCCATCCCGCTTATCTCTCCGTGCGCTCTGTAAACAGCCGCCCGGCGTAGTCGCTAATCAGTTCCTGCATCGCCAGCTTGCCGGCCCAGCCCGCCGGGATGCCGCTTAGACCATAATAGGCTCCGGCAATTTGGCCGTAGACTGCGCCGGTAGTATCGGCGTCATTCCCCAGATTGACGGCGAGCAGTGCACCTTCGGCGAAGCTTGCCGATTTGTGAAATGCCCACAGCGCTGCTTCCAGCGATTCAACGACATAACCTGTACCTTGAATTTGCGGAGGTTCCTTCCGCTTATAAGAACCGGTATAAATGTCGGCAAGATGCGGTGTCAGCAGGTCCCGCTGAAACCATTCGGCAAATGCATCAGGGGCCAGTATTTCTTCCTTGCGCCAGCCATGCAGCCCGGCGAGGATGTAGGCGGCCATCAGGCGGCATGCGCTCAGACACTCCTCTGCGGCATGGGTTGTCCTTGAACTGCGTGCCGCAAAGTCTATGGCATCTGCCGGATGCTCCGCATAGTACATGACCACCGGTGCCAGGCGCATGATCGAGCCGTTCCCGGCTGAACGGGGATCCTCCGATCCGCTGTAAGCTTCCCCCGTGCCCTCGAAATGCTGCAGTGCCGCCCGCGTAGCGTTGCCGATATCGAAGCATTCCCCCGTGCTGCTCAGATAACCCTCGCGGAACCACTCTGTATAGCGCTGCATCTGATCAGCAGCGTCAAAGCCCTGCTTCGCCAGCAGACTTTCCGCCAGGCAGAGCGCCATCGAAGTATCGTCCGTCCATTGTCCGGGCAGCAGTTCAAACACGCCGCCCCCTATGATATCTTCCATAGGCACAAACGTGCCGGGGGCCTTGAATTCCACTGTGGTCCCCAGTGCATCTCCAACCGCCAACCCTTGCAGACAGCCTTGATAACGATCCATATCTAATCCCATAGCAGTAGCTCCTTTGCATGATTTCCTAAATATTAACGTTATGCCTAGTAGGCTGTACATTGTCGCGTCATCTGCCGTTACCGCCATTGTCCGTGCACATATATATAGTAAAGGAAGATAACGGATAAAGGGAGCGATGTAATGGAAGCCGGTGCCGCAGGCTCTTTAAACAAGCAGGGAGTTTCCATTATCACCTGCACGAACCGCCAAGGTTATTTGCGTAACTTGTTTAATAATTTCAATAGACAGAAATACCGGACAAAAGAACTTATCATCATCGTGAACAACAATAAGATTCCGCTTGAGTCCTACTATAAGCAGGCCAAAAAGCTCCGCAATGTACACATTTTCCGGATCCCTGCCTCTACCTCTCTCGGCGCTTGTCTAAACTTCGCTGTGCGGAAGGCAAAATACAGCTATATTGCCAAATTTGATGATGATGATTATTACGCCCCCTATTATTTGACGGATAGTTTGCAGGCCTTGCGCAGAACAAAAGCCGACGTAATTGGCAAGCGGTCGCATTATATGTATCTGCAGGGCTCCAAAACACTGATTCTCCGCTTTCCACATGATGAGAACCGGTCCGTAAGCAAACTCCCGGGAGCTACTCTTTTCATTAAGCGCAACGTATTAAGCAAAGTGAAATTTCCGGATCGAAATGTTGGGGAAGACGATCTATTTTGCATCAGGAGCAAAAAAATGGGCTACAAGGTGTATTCCGCAGGAAAATACAACTTTGTCGCCATCCGCAGGAAAAACTCCTCTAATCATACCTGGATCATCAGCGATAAAGAACTGATTGCTCATCATAAAACGATTCCGTCTGTAAAAAATTACAAAAAGTTTGTGCAGAAAAAGCCCAAGGATATCCACTCATGATTTCTCCATATCTTGCTTACGAGAAGGATGCGGTTTCGATCATTACGTGCACCAAACGGAGACAAAATATGGACACCCTTTTCCACAATTACGACAGACAGAATTACAGGAATAAAGAGCTGATCGTGATCTTGAATCATCCAAGCCTGAAGCTAAGCGATTATATCAGGGCCGCGTTGCCATATCCTAATGTGAGGGTGTATAGCCTGCCCGGGAATGTCTCGCTGGGTTCCTGCCTGAATTATGGCGTGAAAATGGCCAGATACGGGCTGATTGCCAAATTTGACGATGATGATTATTACGCCCCTGGCTATCTGTCCGGCAGCCGCCGCCGCATGGTGGATACCAATGCCGATATTGTCGGCAAACGCGCCCACTTCATGTACCTGAACGGTAAAAAACTGCTCCTGCTCCGTTATCCCAAACGGGCTGATCAATATGTTTCTCTGGTACAAGGGGCAACTTTACTCATCAAGCGTGCTGTTTTGGAGCAGGTGGATTTTCCAGATCTAAACCGGAATGAATGCGTAAAGTTCTGCTCCCGCTGCCTCAGCAAAGGATTTAAAATCTACGCGGGAAGTCCTTACAATTTCCTGGCGATCCGCAGAAGGAACTCCAAAGATCATACATGGATAATAAGTGATAGATCTTTGCTCAAGGGAAATGTTAAGGTACTGAAGGTGCAGGATGTAAAAAAGTATATTTGCCGATGATCTTTCCGAATATAGGGAAGATCCTGTCCGCCTCCCGATATACAGCGGCCCCCGGAGTGATGTGAACATTCTCCGGGGGCCGCCAATCTGTTATAACAGTATTGCTATCTTATTCACCAGGATACTTAAGTCCCCATTGTCCACGGACCTGATCCAGCAGCTTCATGATGGCTACGGACTCATCGAGCGTCATCACCGGGCTTTCCGTAAGTCCGGCCTGGAGACAGCGTCCCACTTCCTCGGCTTCAAAGGAATATCCGATCGAAGTACGGTCATCCTCAAAGGTCTCGACCAGCTCACCGCCGATGTAAAGCTCAGCTGACTTAGGATTCACCAGTGTTCCTTTGACAAGGATATGGCCTTCTGTCCCGAATACATGGGCTTCCTCCAACATTTTGAGACGGATACCGCCATTCAGCGAAGCACTTTTGCCGTCGCCATAGGACAGCAGCAGCGAGAAATGCTCATCCACCCCGGTATCACCGATATGTACGGTGCTGGAGATGGTTTCTGGATGAGGCCCAAAGAGCATTGAAGCAAATGAAATCGGATAGATGCCGACATCCAGCAGCGCACCGCCGCCGAGCGCCGGGTTCAGCAGACGTCCTTCCGGATTCCAGTCGGAACGAAAGCCGAGATCTGCCTTTACCAGACGAACATCACCGATCCTTCCGGAAGATAACCATTCTCTGACCTTGACGTTCGCAGGAATATAGCGGCTCCACATGGCTTCCATCAGGAACAGCTTCTGCTCGCGGGCATACGCCACAATTTCTTCCAATTCACTGCTGTTCACGGTGAACGGTTTCTCGCACAGCACGGCTTTGCCGGCGCGCAGCGCAAGCAGCACATTGTCCTTATGGAACGGATGAGGTGTGCCAATATAGATGGCGTCCACTTCCGGATCGCTCACCAAATCTTCGTAAGTGGCATGGGCCACGGGGATGCCGTGATTTTTGGCGAATTCATCAGCGCTTGCCTGCGTACGTGATCCCACGGCATAAGCGGTCCCGTTACTGGCATGAGCCAGGTCTGTAGCGAACTGGTGGGCAATCCAGCCCGTGCTGAGAATGCCCCATTTTACTTTGTAAGCGTTATCCACTGACACTAATATCTCCTCCTTGGGACTATTGCTAGTCCCTTTGATTCTATCAAACTGCTCTTCTCCTGTAAAAGAGTTAGGGTTGCGCCTATGCCATAGCAAGCAGCGCACATATACTAGTCGCGGAGCAACCCACTGTCACAAGCAGCGTTGCCGCATTCCAGGTCCGGTGCACAACAGCGAGATTCTCAATGTAGCTGCGCATGAACACTTTTCGCAGCAGCCAATGCAGCAGCCGGATAAACACAAAACCGCACCAGCCGAACAAACTGATCAACAGCACCTCGTAGCTCCCTTTGTCTACAAACCGGTCAACTACATCCCCATCATAGTGAATTGGCACAAAATCCGGCATCCGCGGGTAAAGGTAGATGTAAAACACAATGGGTATAATTGCAGAAATAATGCATAGCGTAAAAGTCACTTTCTTTTTGAACATGGGATGTACCTCCTCACCAAAAATCATGCGGCAACTCCCTCATTGTCCGCTAGTGTGCTTCCTCCAGCTGCAGCAGCAAAATCCGTTCCTTAAATGCTCCGCGGCGCTCCGCCTTCTCTGCACGAATGTTCTCCAGAACTTCGCTGTCCGCTCCATGAGTTTGTGCCAAAGCGTGGATGACCTCAAGCATATCGGCCAGTTCCTCCAGTGCATGCTCATCGCTTTCGGCCTTGAAGTACTCCGCCGTTTCTTCGCGCAACTTCGCGCGCAAATATTCTATGTATTCTTCGGGTTCCAGTATTCCCTTTCAATTATATATCGGCTCAGCTCAGCATCAGCAGGACTCTTCCAGCAATCTTTCTACAAAAGGAACATCGGCCGGAGCAAAAACAAAACTCTCCAGTTCAGCAGGCAGCACCCAGCTGTACTCATCATGATCGCTGAGACTGATCTCCCCTTCCAGAAACTCCGCTTTCCAGGCAATCAGCATGATCTGTACACTGCCATAGTTATGCTCATTGACCCCGTAAGCCCCGGTGGGACGTATGGTGATATTCAACTCCTCCATCAGCTCTCTTCGCAGACATTGCGGGACATCTTCGCCGGCCTCCAGCTTGCCGCCGGGGAATTCCCACAATCCGGCCTGCGACTTGCCCTGCCGCCTGCGGGCAATCAATATCTGCCCTTCTTTATTATGTATAATCGCCGCTGCTACTTCAATCATCGTTTTTCCTCCTATAGTTATCCGTTTTTAAACTAGATGGTATATTGTGGTACAATATGGTAAAGTCTTATTTTCATTCAATAATCTATCTGCAAACAGGATCAATTTAATCTGTAGGGGAGGCTGCATGTGAAGTCTATTTTCAAATCGGATTCTTTATCTGATGACCAAAAAACGAACCAGTCGCTTAGTCTGCGCATCAATGTGTTTTTCTTCAGCACGTTTATTATATTCTGCATTATTATTGTCCGTCTTGCCATTCTACAGTTTGTCGAAGGACCTACCCTCAAAGATGAGGAAACAAGCAGGGATACGAAAAGTGTACCGCTTGCTTCAATCAGAGGGACTATTTATGCCCAGGCTGGAGAGAAACTGGCCTATTCGACGTCGGTGCAGACCTTATATTTTACTTTAACAAAAGAATATTCCGAAACCTCGACGGACAAGAAGACCAAAAAAACTGCCCGTACTCCAGAGGCCGTCGCCAAGGCAGACCGTCTTGCAGCCGATCTTGCAGCTGATTTCGCAACACATGGGGCCAAGGTACCTAAAGATGAAGTAATAACCAAAGAAGCAGTGCTGAAAGCCATGGACCTGGATTCCAAAGTTTATTCCGGCTTTATGCTGCGTCCGATCAAACGCGGTCTGACGAATAAAGAAGTGGCCTACTTCATGGAGCACAAGGACAAATACCCCAATCTCACGGTAAGTGAAGAGGATGAACGTCATTATGACAAGGATACGGTAGCTTCACAAACGATTGGATATATCAAGCCGTTCAAAAAAACGGACATGGATATTTATAGAAATATCCTGGCGGCGATGAAAAATGAGGGAGACCCCGGTCTGGCTTACAGGGACGATGAGTTCGTCGGGTACGACGGCCTTGAACTTCAGTATCAAAGAGAGCTGCGCGGGCGCAACGGATATCTGATGGTAGGCGTTAATGCACAGAACATAGCCGAAGGCATTGAGGAAGTGGTTCCACCCGTCAAAGGAAATGACCTGTGGACCACGATCAACAAAAATATTCAACTGAAGACAGAGCAGGCTATCTTGGATCAGATTGAATGGGTGCACAGAAATCCGGTACAGGGAAAGGTTCATCCCGACGCCAAGACCGGCTACGCTGTTGCCATGGAAGTCGATACCGGTAATATTGTAGCTATGGCCAGCATGCCTGATTATGACACCAATCTGTGGACTAAAGGAACCATGCCGGATGAGCTGTGGAACAAGATGATGCTTAACTATCGTAACGGCACTATTTCGCCGATTGCATCAGGCCGGTCCGGACACAACTTCGATTCGACAGTCTTCCTGGGTTCCGTCATCAAACCGCTGACCGTATTGATCGGCCTGAACGAAGGTTTCATTACGACAAGCACGACCTACACGGACAAAGGCAGCGCGACCTTCGGCAGAGCCGGACACGAAACAACCGTCCGCAATGCCGGCGGTCATGCTTACGGATATTTTAGTTCCCCTGCCAAAGCGATTGAGAAATCCTCCAATGCGTTCATGGTGGAAATGATCGGCAAAAAGCTTTATGAGAAATACCATGAAAAAGGTGTCAAGGTCTGGGATAAATATATGAAGGAATTCGGCCTCGGTGTATCTACAAAAAGCGGACTACCCAATGAATATCTCGGACAGATCAACTATACCGATACCAAGGCTGCCGGTAGTGACCAAGCTGCGCTGGTGTATGCTTCCTTCGGACAGCAAGGACGCTACACGGTGCTGCAGCTCGCCCAATACGTAACGACACTGGCGAACGAAGGAGTGCGGATCAAGCCGCAGCTGGTCAGCAAAATCACCGATGCCAAGGGCAACGTGGTTAAACAGTTCAAACGCGAGGTACTGGATGAAGTAACAACCTTTAATAAATCTTACTGGAATGAAATCAAAAAGGGTATGAACAGTGATGTTACTGCATTTAATGATTTCCCTTATGACTTTGCCCGCAAAACAGGAACCTCACAGCAGCTGGGTAAAGGAGAATTGCGTGATAACGGGGTATTTATTGCCTATGCTCCGCGCGAGAATCCTAAGCTTGCTGTAGCGGTTGTTATTCCGGAGGGCGGGTTCGGCTCCAGCAGTGCCGCACCGGTTGCACGGAAAATATTTGACGCGTACGATTGGGAATATGGCCTGGACGGCATACCAAAGAAGAACATTCCCCCTAAGGAAGATGCGGCTGATAAGACCACCGGCGATGGAGAAGCAGCGGAAGACGGGCATTAGTCAGAGCAGCCCGGCCTTATATCCGTAACGCGCAGGTCGGTCCGGGCGGTAGAACCGATTCAAAGGTAGCAATACCTTTGATTGAGCGGGATCCGCGCGTTAGGGCCAATTCAAAGGTAGTAATACATTTGATTGAGCGGGATCCGCTCAGAATGGCCATTTCAAAGGTAGCAATACCTTTGATTGAGCGGGATCCGTGTGGTTTCCAGCTTGTACGTACGCCGCTCCGCTGGAGGGCTGCACGCCGGGTTCCAGCACTCGCCACTTCGGACGATGCAAATTTCCGGGGATAGAATAAGTGACTCTCAAAGTTTGAGAACTTGTTCGAGCCCCTCCTCTTCTTAAAGCAAGTGTTTGAACCACAAACAAAGAGCAGGGTTTCTCCAATAACGGGAGAAACCCTGCTCTTTTCCTTTTATAGCCCTGCACTGAAGTGGACTTCCACTTATAAGAGCGATAGGCACAAGCAGTCGTGATAGACTCTGTATATTCTATTTAGTAAGTGTAAGTTCCAGGCGTACTTCGAGATTGTTCTCCGTATCCAATACGATGGAGTGTGGACTTACCATGCCGAAATCCTCAAACGTTACGGTTGTTGTTCCCGACAGCAGAAGCTGTCCTCCGCTGTATACGGCCTGTGATTGGAAAGTCACGTCCTTCTCAATCCCTTTGACCGTAAGTGTCCCTTGCATCTCCACGGGTACTGCGGTGCCTTCCGTCCATTCTGCCGGCAGTTCGGAGAACGACTTCACGGTGAAGGTCGACTGCGGGAACTGCGTTACCGCGAGGTAATCATCGCTTTTGACATGCTCATCTCTTTGAGCGTTTTCGGAATCCAGCGCGCTCATCTCCAGAGTCCCTTCCCCGGTCATTGCGGCGGCATCCTCAAGATTCACATTCCAGGTTCCCTGAACTTTTTCATTTACAAAATTCACTGTCTCTTTGGAGGTCGTCACCGACCAATAGACTTTGGAAGTGTCAGCAATACTCCAGGCCCCGTTCAATTGTTCCGCTGTAACAGCAGCACCGGAAGCTGTTTCTCCACTCGTATTTGCATTTGCGTTCGCGGCAGCCGTGCCCGCACTATTCGTTCCCTGTTCCTGTGCAGGAATAACAGACTCGATTTCAACGTTATTGCCCAAGCTCTTGTTCAAGAAGGCAAAGGCCGTAACGGCTCCGATGATAACGACTCCTGTGGCAATCCAGACCCATGTTTTTTTGTTCATCCTTATTCCCTCCATCCATTTTCTATGCGCCCTGTTAGGCTTGTTTCCCATTCTAACAAAGCAATATGTCGGGAATAAGTCAAAGCACATGCCTGCACAATGTGGTAAACTTGTCGTAAATTTTAATTAAACTGCAGCCGCTGTCCGTATGGCAGTCAACCTGCCGGACGTGTTCAAGGAGGCACTAGATATGAAGTCGATTCTAATTGTTGAAGATGAGGAAGCCATTGCCCGGGTGCTTAGTGCCTATCTCAAAAAAGCCGGCTTCCACGTAACCCGCGCCGCCGACGGACGCGCCGCGCTGGAAGCCTTTGAAGTTTCCCCTCCCGCTCTGATCCTGCTCGACATTATGCTGCCGAACATGGACGGCTTCGAGCTGCTTGGCCTGATCCGCGAGAAGAGCAGCTGCCCTGTCATCATGCTGACAGCCCGGGACGGCATCAATGACCGGCTGGCCGGACTGGACGGCGGCGCTGACGATTATATGTCCAAGCCCTTTATCCCGGAAGAAGTAGTGGCCCGCGTAAATGCAGTGCTGCGCCGCCCTTCCCAGTGGTCTGACGGCAGCCGCAAACGCCATTTCGGCAGTCTGTTCATCGACTTTTCGGCACGAAGCCTCTTCCTGAACGGTGCCGAGGTCAGCCTCAGCCCGCGCGACATGTCGGTGATGTTATTTTTGGCTGAACGCCCGAATCAAATTTGCACTAGAGAACAGCTGATAGAGCAGGTATGGGAAATGGACTATGAGGGCAGCGACCGTGCCGTAGATCTGTCGATCAAAAGACTGCGCCAGGCACTCTCGCACTGGCCGGCGGATGAAGGGGAGATTCGCACGCTCAGAGGAACGGGGTATCAATTATGGACAACCTGAAGAAACGCACCTCCATCCTCTTCTATTGGACTGTCCGCTACCTGCTGATTATCAGCATCGGACTGCTGCTCACCGCACTCGTCACTTTCTGGTGGATTCAGCAGGAAGCGATGAACAACCGCATGCAGACCACCGGTCTGCTGGCCCAGGAGATCGCCGACCGCAGTGTCGGCACGGACGGAAACATGAACATCAGTCCGACTCTGAGCAAGCTCGTTGAGGACCGCAAGCGCTTCTTCAAATTAACAGTGGAAATGTGCGTGATCATTACAGATAAGGAGGGACAACTGCTGTTCTCCGAGCCGCCGCTCAGCGAGGAAGCGATGCGGCATAAGCTCAATGATACGTTAAACGATTCCCGCAGCCCGGAGTTCAAAGCTGCTGTTGCCCAAATCCAAGGAGACGGTGAAGCGCTAGGGCAGGTCATTGTCCTGCAGTCCAAACGTTCCCTGCGCCATATCCCGAAGGAAGAGATAACCTTCTTCTTGATTCTCGTCGTCTTTCTGATCATCTTAAGCTGGCTGACCATCTACCTCCTCTCCAGCAAGCTGGCCAAACCGATTCAGAATGTGGCCGCCGCCGCCGCACAAATCAGCGGCGGCCAGTATAACATTGTTCTGGAGACAGGGGCCAAGGAACGTGAGATTCACGAGCTGCTGATGTCCTTTCAGGAGATGGCGGGAAAGCTGCAGCAATTCGAGCAGTCGCGAGCAGTCATGCTGGCCGGAGTCTCCCATGAGCTGAAGACACCGGTCACTTCGATCAAAGGGCTGGTCCATGCCGTCCGTGAAGGTGTGGTTGAAGGGGAGGAAGCCGGGGAATTTCTTGATATCGCTTTGCTGGAAGCAAGCCGGTTGCAGCGTATGGTCGCTGACCTGCTCGACTACAACGCTCTGACTGCCGGTATTGTCGCTGTCCGCCACGACAGGCTGGATGCAGTTCCGCTGCTCGAGGAAATCATCTATCAATGGAAGCTGACACAGAGCGCAGATGTCAACGAACCTCTGCTGCACATGCCGGAGAAATCCCTGTTCCTGCGGGGTGATCCGCTGCGCATCCAGCAGATTATCGTCAATTTATTGAATAACAGCGTGCAGGCCAAGAAACCGGGAAGCAGCCTCCAGCTCACTATCGGCCTCCTATTGGCTCCAGCCGGACACGCCGAAATTACTGTGGCGGACAATGGAATAGGGATTACGCATGATAATAGAGATAAGGTCTTCGAAGCCTTCTTCCGCAGCAACGACAAGCAAAGCACGCTGCGCGGACTGGGCCTCGGTCTGACCTTCAGCCGTCTACTCGCCGAAGCGATGGGCGGAACGCTGGTGCTGGGCAGCGGCCAGGAACAAGGCTGCCGCTTCGTGCTGACACTACCGCTGGCGCCCTGACACCCTGACACGAGCCTGTGCAAGAAGTAGTCCGGCGCTCCTCCACATGGTATAATCACTTACAATAAACCGTGAACCGGAGGCTGTATATGCTTACTTTTGAACAGAAAATAGCTATTCTTGATTCCTACCCCCAGCTTGAACGGCGCAATGTATCGCTTGGGCGGGTGAATTATCACTTCGAGCAGAGCCGCCATGAGAAGAAAACTGTCGCTTCCCACCTACATCCTAACGGCAACGGCTACGTGTTCGCCGGGCTCCTGCGAGGCTACGAAAGTGATGACAAAGGTCTTGTGAATATCCGCGACTATTCGGAGTCTGAACTGCGCGAGCTGCTGGATGCGTCGATCACCTCTTTGTCCATGTATATCCCGGAAGTCACTACACCGGGCAAAAGAAAAAAGAAAACTGCCACAGTTGCCGATTCACTTTGGGTTAATGGAGACGACCATACCTTAAGCCTGAAGCTGGAGGAAGATCTCTGGTACCTCTACGCCGGGCTTCAGCTCGAGATGGCCTTCGAGACAATCCAGGAAGCTGAAGAGTATCTGGCGGAAGAAGGTTTTGTCCCTGTCCCGGCAGAATAGCCATATATTCGCCCCTATTTAATCAACAAAGCAAAGCCCGGAAAGGTTCTTATGACCTTTGCCGGGCTTTGCTTTGTCTTGCGATTGTTATTATTTACTCTGTCGCAGCCGCGGTTGTTACTTTGCTGCTGCTGTTGCTGAAGGCGTCTGTATTTCCTTTGCCTGCAAAGCTTCCTTCGGGACCTCGATGGCCTTGATTTCATTATGCTGCCCGATCTCATTTTTCATCTTCATATCTATGCTGATTTTCTGGCTGTCAGCGGTCATATCCATGACCATATCCACATCCGTGCGGGTGGGCAGGTATGTTTTTTGATTAACTCCATAGACGATTGTCATACTCTTAATGTCCATCTGATCCATTAAAGCCGTCATTTGCGGGTCCGCGCTGCCGCTCTGGTTCATATAGCTTTTCGCCAGTTCCTTCACATTGTCCCCTGATACCTCAGCGGTTAGAACGTAATCCTCGCCATCCTCAGTGACCTTTGTAAATTCTGTGATGGACTTAAATTGTTCCAGCTGCTTCTCTGGACTGGCCGATTGCTGCATAGCAGACATTACTTGCTCAGTCATTTCAGCAGGCATTTTTATCCACTGTCCATTGACCAAGCTAAAAGAACCGGCATCAGTAATGTACTGCTCCATCTTTTGCTCTCCTTGCCCCGCCAGATTTATCTGGATCAGCTGATGCATTTGCAGTGGGTCCTTCATATATTCTGATTTCATGGTCATTTCAACGTTTTGATCCTGGGTCGTCTCCCCTTGGGTCATGCTCATCTTCTGTGAAATCTGCGATTCCATCGCAAAGCTCTTCAGTTCCTGGCTTGCATCTGCCGTCTTCTGAATAAGCTCTTCTACAGTGGGAGTCCCCTCATTTGCAGTTTGCTCCGCAGCCGCCTTCTCTGTTGCTTCCGGTGCCGGAGCAGCAGAGAAGGCGGCTGCGGCAGCATTCGTTGATTTTTCGGCAGCCTCATTGTTACCACAGGCCGACAGGCTGACTGCCAGCGTTACTCCTAGTACGAATGTTGTCCATTTTCTCAAGATGTTGTCCTCCTAAATTTTTGTGAGCGTTACTTCACTGAATTGGCTTCGACAAAAATCGCTTCGAAAGCATACGCTAAATTTTTGTTAGCATTTATTACCCAACATCTGGAACACTCTAACCACACTATCTAGAACAGCCCGAAATCCGCATGTCCCGGGAGTCGTAAAAAGAACGCTATCAAGACACGGCAAACTATGGTTAGATGAAGGAGAACGACAAACCAAAGAGAGAAAGAAGTGTGAACCTGTATGAGTTTTGAAATCGTAGAGGCTACAATAACGGAGATTCAAACTGCGCTTGCTGCCGGAGAGATCACTTCGAAGCAGCTGGTGCTCATGTATCTTGAACGCATTGCCGACCATGACAAAAATGGCCTGACGATCAACTCCGTGCTGGAGATCAATCCGGATGCACTGTTCATCGCAGAATCTCTGGATGTAGAACGTTCGCAGCAGGGTCCCCGGGGGCCGATGCACGGCATACCGGTCTTACTGAAGGACAATATCAATACAGGGGATAAAATGCATACCAGTGCGGGATCGCTGGCTTTGGCGGATTCTTTTGCCGGGGAGGATGCCTATATCGTTACTAAACTGCGCGAAGCCGGGGCTGTTATTCTGGGAAAAGCCAACATGACCGAATTCGCCAATTTCATGACGAACGGCATGCCTTCGGGCTACAGCTCCCGGGGCGGACAGGTGCTGAACCCTTATAACATATCCACACCTACAGGCGGCTCCAGTGCCGGTTCTGCGGTTGCGGTAGCTTGCAGCTTCTGCACAGTGTCCGTAGGAACGGAGACCTCCGGCTCCATCCTCAACCCCGGTAATCTCGGCTCGATCATTGGGATTAAGCCGACCGTAGGCATGATCAGCCGCTCCGGCATCCTCCCGCTGTCCAATACACAGGATACTGCAGGACCTATGGCAAGAACCGTCCGCGACGCCGTACTGCTGCTGAATGCAATGCTCGGCAAGGACAGCGGCGATGCCGCCATGGGAACAAGCGTGGGCAGACTGCATGAAGATTATACCGCCTTCCTCGATCCGAACGGGCTGCAGGGGGCGCGCATTGGGATTCCGCGGGATTATTATTTCGAAGAATTAACGGAAGAGCAGCTGGCATTGTTCAACGCTTCCGTGGAGAGAATGCGTGAGCTTGGAGCGACAATTATCGACCCGGCTGAGATTAAGACCGCACGCGAGATCAAATACTCCTCCGTTGTGCTGAATGAATTCAAAACCTCCATCAATGCCTATCTTGCCCGTCTGGGTCCAGGCGCTCCGATGCGCACACTGAAGGACATTATCGACTTCAATCATGCCCATCCGGTCGAAACGCTAAGGTTCGGGCAAGCCACGCTGATTGATGCTGAATACACCTCTTCCGGCACCTTGACGGAACCGCAATACCTGCGCGACCGCGCCACTGACCTTAAGCTCTGCAAGGAACAGGGCATCGACGCCACCATAAGCGAGCACCGGCTGGATGCTCTGCTGTTCCCGGCCGACTTCGGTGCGCGGATTACCTCAAGAGCGGGATATCCGTCCATCGTCGTGCCTTCCGGCTATACATCGGCAGGCGCCCCCTTCGGCGTTACCTTCTCGGCGCAGGCCTACCAGGAGCCTATGCTGATCAAGCTGGCTTATGCGTACGAGCAAAATTACAAGGTCCGTAAAGCACCTTCGCTGCGCAGCTTTATCTAACCGGCACTTTCGTTAATCCTCAGCTATGCCCATATGCTTGTTGCCTTCATGCGACAGGTCCCAGGTGCGCAGCTCGTAGCTGCGGACGCCCGAGAGGATGTAAGGGTCACGTTCGGCAATGGCCACTGCTTCTTCGCGCGATTTCGCGCGGATAATGACCATCCCGCCAGGAGCATCGCTGAACGGACCACACATCACCAGCTGCCCGCTGCGTTCCAGCTCCTGCAGATGGCGCACATGACCCCGTATAATTTCCATATCCCTGCGGTCCTGTGCATTGCCTCCTCATTCATATTCACGTTGATTTTCTTCATCTGCGATATTCTGGATTTCCTCGGCATGCATCAGGAACAGGCCATAATCCCCCTCCGCATGCTGCTTCAATGCCCGCTCCTTAAAATACTTCGGGCTTCCCTCAGCAGCATCCTCATCATAGAAGAGCAGAATGCCGTCACTTTTGCGGAACAGCAGATCATCCCTGGCCCGGAATTGCCAGCTTCCGTCATAAGGAGCATTGCTTACAGCCCCGTAGTAATCCGCTCCGGCAATGATCCGCCGGTATTCATTCTGCTTCTCCTCCTTCCATTTCTCTTCCGGTGCGGCATGGGCTGTAATAATGCCCAGCTTCAGTCCGGGATACTGCACTTTCAGCTCAAGCACCACCTCGCATGCCCAAAGATCCACCCCGTATTGTCCGGGCGTAATGATCCATTCCAGCCCCTCTTCAATGAGGGGAATCAACCTGCCTGCAAGTGCTTTTTTGATATAGGGAATACCTTGATGTTTGCTGTCAAAAATACCGAGCTCATGCGCACGGTACCCTGTTACCAGTAAGGTTTTCATCTGCTGCCTCTTTCCTGAACGGGTAATCTTGTTGCTCCTCTTTATTATGCATTATACAACATTCCTCTCCGCTAATTCCTTCCCGGAAATGTACTGGCAAACAGCGAATTGAATCTTCCTGAAGACATGGGTGCGCTCCTAAAATCAGAGGATCCGTTTTTTGTTGAATAATATTTTTACAGAAATGACTAAACGACAGCAAACTTTGGAAAACTTCATTTACATAGTTGTTTACTCTTAGAGCTGGGGGTGATTTCATTGATCGCATCGATCTTATCCTACATCCCGGGCTGGGGAGTTTTTTATCAGGCTGGAATTGCTCTGCTGGTCCCCATAATTGCCAGCCGTCTATACAAAGCCTTGCATTCCTATGTAGGCAGCGGAAGAGGACCACAGTCCTCAGGCAACGGGAACGTGTCTAACCGCAGAGCACAATCAAATACCGCCCTGCCGCAGACCGCCTCTCCCGCAGTGGCCTTCAGCGGAAATTTCGCTGCCGACCTTCACTCTATTAAGGAGGCTATCGGCGGAAACAGTGATCTCCACTTCAGGGAGTTCACGCTAACAAAGCTGCAGGCTCAAGGAGTGCTTATGTATGTGGACGGCATGCAGAACGACAGGCTGCTTAATATGCAGATGATGCAGTTTCTAATGTTTGAGGCCACCGCCGATTCCCTGTCTGCTTCCCGCATCGCCGAACATCTGCTGCCCTTCAGCAATTTGCGCGAAGCCGGTAATCTGGAAGATCTCAACAAATCCGTCCTGTTCGGGCATGCCGCTCTGCTGATTGAAGGAATGCCGAAGGGATTGCTGATCCAACTTCCGGGAGGCCCGAACCGTGCGATAGCAGAACCTGTCTCAGAAGCACTGCTGCGTGGACCACGACTCGGCTTCTCCGAGGTGCTGAGCGAGAATACCTCCATGCTGCGCCGCCAGGGATTCAGTGACCAGCTTGAATTGAAGACGTACCGGGCCGGCAGCAGCGTTCAAAGGGATTTGGTGGTTGCCTACATCAAGGATATTGTCAATCCGGAGCTGCTGGAGGAAGTACAGACCCGTATTTCCAAAATAGACATCGACTTTCTCGCTGAATCGGGGTATATCGAGCAGTTGATCGAAGACAACTACCTAAGTCCTTTCCAGCAGGTCCAGAGTACCGAGCGACCTGACAGAGTTATAACTGCCCTGCTGGAAGGCCGTATCGCCATTCTTCTGGACGGGACGCCTTTCGCGCTGATTGTGCCGGTGACATTCAGTATGCTGCTGCAATCTCCGGAGGACTATTATGACCGGTGGCTGCCGGGATCATTTCTGCGGTTGCTGCGTTTCTCCGCCGCCTTTCTGGCACTTATGGCTCCATCCCTTTACATTTCCTTCATTTCATTTCATCCGGGGCTTATACCTACGGAGCTGGCGATCACGATTATCAAAACCCGGCAAGGGGTTCCCTTCCCGTCACTGATCGAAGTGCTGATTTTGGAAATATCCATTGAAATTTTACGGGAGGCCGGGATCAGACTGCCCAAACCCATCGGACCGGCTATGGGCATCGTCGGCGGTTTGATTATCGGGGATGCGGCGGTACAGGCGGGTATTGTTAGTCCCTTTTTGGTCATCGTTGTAGCCGTCACCGCCATTTCCTCCTTCTCCATTCCGGTGTACACTGCCGGGATTACCCTGCGGCTTCTCCGTTTCGCCGGAATGATCTTTGCCGCAGTTCTCGGCATGTTCGGCACGATCCTGTTTTTCCTGCTGATCTGCAGCCATCTGACCATGCTTAAGAGCTTCGGAGTACCCTATCTGACGCCGGTATCGCCGTTTCGTCCAAGGGATTGGAAGGATCTGTTCTTCCGTGCGCCGCTCGCACTGATGAAACGCAGACCTGCCATGATGAAAACAAAGAACAGCAAACGGAGGTCATAATCACATTTACGAAGGGGACTGCACTATGTTTACTCGTTCCGACGATAAAATCACCGCTTCACAGGCTGCTGTGTTCCTGAATAATACCGTGCTTGGTGCCGGGATCCTTACGCTGCCGCGGAGTGTGAGTCAAAGCGTGAAGACACCTGATTCCTGGATGTCTGTGCTGCTGGGTGGGGTGATTGTTATGGCGGTAATTGCACTGATGGTGAAGATCAGCCAGCAGTTTCCCGGAAAAACGGTTTTTCAATATGCCGGAAAAATCATCGGCCGGGTTCCTGGCGGTGTTCTGTGCCTGCTTTTAATTATCTATTTCACAATCATCGCAGGGTTTGAAATCCGCTCGCTCGCCGAGGTCACGCTGTTTTTTCTGCTGGAGGGCACACCGATATGGGCAATCATCCTTCCCTTTATCTGGGTCGGCACCTATCTCGTGTACGGCGGCATTAATTCCATTTCCAGAGTGTTTCAAATCGTGTTTCCGATCAGCATCATGATTCTGCTCATTTCTTACGCGTTCAGCCTGCAGCTTTTTGATATGAAGCATTTGCGTCCGGTTCTGGGCAACGGCATTCTTCCCGTGCTCAGCGGCCTGAGGTCAACAGTGCTTGTCTATACCGGTTGTGAAGTCGTCATGACTCTCGTTGCGTTCATGCAACATCCCCGGCAGGCGCTAAAAGCAATGCTGATAGGAATCGGCATCCCGCTTTGCCTGTATCTTCTGACGGTAGTTATGGTTATCGGAGGCCTCTCGATAGATTCTGTTATTACAAGCACTTGGCCCACCATTGATCTCATTCGAAGTTTTGAAATCCCGGGATTTTTCTTCGAGCGCATGGAATTTCCGCTCATGGTGATCTGGCTAATGCAAATGTTCTGCAACTTCAGCAGCTTCTTCTTTCAGGCCTCTCTGGGCATCTCCCAAATCTTCCGGGTTTCCATTCATCCGGTGATTTTATTGCTCGTTCCTGTCATTTTCATTTCCGCTATGGTGCCTAAGTCTCTTAATGATCTGTTTACTCTTGGCGATGCCATCGGCAAAATGGGAATCATACTGTTCCTTTTGCTGCCGGTACTGCTCTCAGTGATTTGGCTTATTCGCACGAAAGGATTGAAGCAGCATGTGTAAGCGGACATTCCCCCTCATCCTCTGCATGCTCCTGCTTCTGGTTACGCAGACAGGATGCTGGAGCAGCAGAGAGATTGAAGACCTGGGACTGTATTCAGGCCTTTCCTTGGACACGGGCAAGCTCACTCCCGCGGAACAAAAGCTGGAGGAGCAAGGCGGTACCTATTCCAAGAAAAACTTGGTTACGGTAACGATACAGATTGTTCCAGTTAAATCGACAGGTACAATTGAAAAACAGGGGGGCCAGCAGACCGCTCCTTATGTCAATGTATCGGGAACGGGTGATTCCGTGCTTGAGATCTTCCGTGAGTTCTCGATTCGCAACGAACGGCCGATCATCGGGCACCATCTCAAGGTCATTATAGTATCGGCCGATCTGCTCAAGCAGCAGAGTATGGATCAGCTTATGGATTTTGTGCTCCGCGACAATGACATCCGTCCGAGTACGATGGTTTTTATCAGTCAAGGACGCGCAGATGACACGCTCATCTCCAAGCGAACCGGTGTAATCCCTTCCTTTCATATCAAAGAAATGATCAGTAATCGATTCAGGACAAGCAAGGTGCTGAGTCCGGTCATTTTGTCACAACTGGATGCACTTATGCACTCCAAGAAGAGTTATGCTCTGCAAAACCTCATTACAGCGGATGGAGATACGGAGTTTTCGGGTGCTGCAATTATTAAAGGGGATACTGGCCACTGGATCGGAACCTTGTCAGAGGAGGACACGGAGTGCCTCTCCTGGCTGACCGGTAAGGGTACAAGCGGTGCGATCAAAGCCTATGACTGGGATAATGAGCCGATGACCTACGAAATGAAGGCAATGAAGAGCAAGATCAGGGCCATTGTAGACGGGGACGACATTTCATTTGAAGTCTCTATTCGTACCGAGGGCCGACTGATAGAAACCTGGAACAAAAATAACTATCCTACTTCAGCTGTGTATTCAGAAAAAGTCGGCCGTGTATTTCAGGAGAAGCTGGCGCAGATGATGCAAAAGCTGATGCAGAAGCTGCAGAGTGAGTATAAAGCAGATGTCGCCGGCTTCGGCGACACGCTCAGCATCCAGCATCCTGCAGAATGGAAAAAGGTTAAGGAGCATTGGGACGATACGTTCAGCCGGTCGAAGATAAGTTTCAAATATGACTTAAAAATAACGGAATTCGGTTCTTTTACTGAAGAGTAAATATGGAGTTTCAATATGCTGACCCGAGCCGGGTATAGACAAAACAGCAGAGCAGCAATTCTCCCGTGAGGGGTGAACTGCTGCTCTGCTGTTTTTACAGTGTGAAAATGACCAGGAGTGCCTCATGCGTAGAAGTGTCCACTTTGGAGACAGCCCTTATTGCACTCTCGTTTAGTTCTTGTCAGACAAAATCAAGACGCCGCGGCCTGGAACAACGGTGGAGCCGCTGAAGCTCTTGCCAGTCAGCAGGTCGGTGCGTTCAGCTGCGCCGATGTCTGCACTGAGATCGCCTTCTTTGTGGTTCAGCAGGAACAGATAGGACACGCCATCTTTCACACGCTGAACGGATTCAATACCCTCAGGTGCGCTTACCAGCGGCTTGATGCCGTTCTCTTCGCACAGGTTGGCAAGGAATCCTTGCAGGAATCCAACTTCAGGACTGCTGGCCACATAATAGGCCTTGCCTTCACCAAAGCTGTTCACGGTCAATACCGGCATGCCTTTGTAGAAGTCCGATCCGTACTGCGCCAGCACTTCGGCACCTTCAGAGTGAATCAGATCGCATAGCAGATCGCATTTGTAGGAACCGCTTAACGTGCCCCATTCCTTGTTCATCACGATCTCATTGCTCATTCCCGGCAGCAGGGCATCAATTTCCTCGGCCCAGATGCCGAGCACCTTGCGCAGCTCTCCAGGATAGCCGCCCACCGTAACCAGATCATTTTCGTTCACGATGCCGCTGAAATAAGTGGTAATGAACGTGCCGCCAGCCTTAACAAAGGCTTCAACCTTCTCGGCAAATCCTGGCTTGATCATATACAGCACCGGTGCGATTACAATCTTGTACTTGGACAGGTTCTCTTCAACGCCAATCATATCAGCTTCGATATTCTGCTGGTACAGTGCGTCATAATATTTGTGCACTTCGTTAACATAGTCGAGTGCTACGGATGGTCCGCTCGATAGATCAAGCGCCCAGCGGTTTTCCCAGTCGTAAATAATCCCGACCTGCGCCTGGCTGCGTGCATCCAGCAGTTGATCCCCAAGCTGCTCCAGCTCTTTGCCAAGCTCAGCGCATTCGCGGAAGACCCGGGTGTGTTCATGTCCCACATGCTCGATAACCGCGCCATGATACTTCTCGCAAGCGCCGATGGACCGGCGGAGCTGGAAGAACAGGACGGTGTCAGCGCCGCGCGCTACAGCCTGGTAGCTCCACAGGCGCATTACGCCCGGGCGCTTCAGGGAGTTGTACGGCTGCCAGTTCTGCTGGCTTGGCGTTTGCTCCATCAGCATGAAGGGCTGGCCGTTCTTGAGGCCGCGCATCAGGTCATGCGTCATGGCCGTGTGGCTGACCGGTGTATCCAGCGATGGATAGTTGTCCCATGAGATCACGTCCAGGTGTTTGGCCCATTCGAAATAATCGAGTTCGGGGTAGAAGCCCATCAGGTTTGTAGTAACAGGGATGTTGGTGCTATGCTCCTTGATGGCATCGTATTCAATCTTGTAGCATTCCAGCAAACTGTAAGATATAAATCTGCGGTAATCGAGGGAAATCCCCTGGAAGTTGGTGCGGTTGCCGTTCCATTCTTCGCTGAGTTCATTGGGAACGACAATTTCTTCCCATTCATAGAAGGTATGACCCCAGAAACGGGTATTCCAGGCTTTGTTCAAGCCATCCAGGGAACCGTAGCGTTCCTTCAGCCAGACACGGAAAGCAGCAGCGGACTGCTCGGAATAATCATAGCCGCCATATTCGTTGGAAATATGCCAAGCGACAAGACCCGGATGATCCTTATAGCGCTCAGCCAGCTTGCTTGCCAGTTCAGCCGCATATTTACGGTATACCGCACTGTTCGGATTCGAGTTATGACGGCCGCCGAACTTGCGTTTTCTGCCCTGCACGTCGACGCGGGTCACTTCGGGATAACGGTGAGCCATCCAAGCCGGATGTGCCCCGGTTCCTGTTGCCAGACATACATAGGTTCCATTCTTATATAAGCGGTCCATCAATTCATCCAGGCCGGAGAAATCATAAGTGTCTTCCGACGGCTGAATCAGTGCCCAGGAGAATACATTAATTGTCGCGACATCGATTCCCGCGAGTTTGAACATCCGTTCATCCTCAGCCCATACCGGGGCATCCCACTGCTCGGGATTGTAATCTCCACCATACCAAATCTTTGGCAATCTATCGTTGATCACACTTCGCACATCCTTTATAGTATAAGTATATATTTATTCTAAACGGTTAACGTGTCGCTTTATATATAAAAATAAGGTCCATAGATATAATAATATGGAACTACGGGAGATGATGATTGTGCCAGCAACAGCGGTGCGCAGAATTGTGTTTGCCCAGGAGGGCGGACAGCAGTTGCCCATTACTCTGGACAGTATGGGCTTTAACCCCGATCAGGAAAAAGTATCCCGCCCCGAAGGCTACGACACCTATCACTGGCTGCAGACGGCCCAGGGTGAAGGCATTATATATTTTGAGAACAAAAAAATCACGCTCTCCGAAGGCAGCGGCGTTCTGCTGCTGCCCGGAACTCCGCACCGCTATGAATCGCTCACTCCACATCTATGGTGCACCTATTATCTCACCTTCGGCGGCAGCTCAGCCCGGCACATCCTGGAGTCGCTGGGCATGGGCGCCAATTCCTTCTACCGGTGGGAAAGCGAAGCCCCGCTTCCTTATATGCTGAAGGAGATGCTTGACCGCCATGACGCTTCGGGCGACATGTTCAGCCTGGGCGTCTCCACCGACGCTTACCGCTTCCTGCTTACCTTGAGCAAATACGGCCGGCTGCATAACAATACTTCCATTTCCCGCAATGTGGACAAGCTGCAGCCGCTGCTGAAATGGATGGATGTCCATTATGGCGATCCCGATATCGGACTTTATGATCTCGCGTCCCAGCTTGAGGTGTCCGGCCGTTATCTCAACAGCCTGTTTCTGCAGACCTTTGGCCTGTCTCCCTACGCCTATTTCGTCCGCCTGCGTATCCGCAAGAGCAAAGAACTGCTCGTCACCCAGCCTGACCTGACGGTAAAAGCGATCTCAAAGCTGGTTGGCTTCCGCGATGTCAGCCATTTCGTGGCCACCTTCCGCAAGCAGTCGGCGACTACACCGGAGCAATTTAGGAAGCTCCACTAACAGCTAACTGGCGCGTAGTGTTATCAGTAAACTGGTGAGGCGCGGGAGGAGATTTATAGTCACTCCGAGGAACGTCTGACTTTCAGCCGCTGCTATCTTCATGAATCCTATCTCTCATCCCGCCCAGAATTACTTCTGCTGCACAAAGTGCAGCAGATCCGGCCCGATTTGGCCTTTATTCTGAGTCTATTGCATTTCATGCAGCAGATTCAGCAGAATTCGATCCAAAATAGCCCTTTGGTTGAATTCTGCTGCACAAAGTGCAATGGATTTGATTTCAGTTGCCTTGTGCGCGGAATCTACTGTACAAACTGCAATGAAATAGTTAATTAAAGCCAACCTCGCTCCCCTGAGCCTAACATACAACGAGTCTGATACTTTCATCTTTCATCTTTCCGCTACTCCGCCAGCTCCAGAATCTCCACCCCGTAAGCCTCCATCCGCAGCTCGCCCGAGCGGATCTCGCCGTTATAGAGCACGCTAGGGTAACTGCCCGGCAGCGGCACGGTTTGCGGCATCCGGTTCAGGTTCAGCAGGAACAGGAAGCTGCCGTTCTCTCCGCTGCGGATCGTGGCCTGCACACCATCCGGCAGACCGGCAAAGCGGGTTACTCCGTACTTGCCTGCCAAATCGGCAAGCAGCAGTGACCAATAGCGTTCTTCGGCATGGGTTCCGAAGTAATATACCTGTCCTTTCCCGAAGCTGTTGACAGTAACAGCCGGAATTCCGGCGTAGAAATCATCTCCGTACCAAGCGACCGGTACCGCAGTGACCGGCGTCAGCAGATCGCACCACTGGCTGCATTCGAAGGAGTTCCCTTCAGGGTCCACTAGGGTATGGACTTCCAGGCCGACGGGATCATATTCGTCAACCCGGACACCTGCTGCACGGCTTAACAATCCCGGCAGCGGCTGCATGACGCAGATGTTGTTGCTGTTCTTAACGCCGCTGCGGTTCGTCAGAATGAGTACGCCGCCTGCCGCCGCGTATGCTTCAAGCTGCTCCGCAAGCGTCTCATCCAGCACATACAAGCTTGGCGCGATGACGATCTTATAACCGTCCAGCGGTTCCCCGGCACGGATTACATCACAGCCAATGCCGAGCTTCGTAAGTGCCCGGTGAACCTGCTTGATGTTCTCGTAATAGTCCAGACCCTCGGCCTGCGGCTGAATGTCCAGTGCGGCCTTCTGCTCATGGGAGTGCAGAATCGCCACTTCATGCTTCAGTACAGTCCCCTGCAGCCTGCCGCTCAAGCCGTTTACTTCTCCGCAGAGCTGGCTGAACTCGGCGAATCGGCGGCCTGGCACATTGCTGTGGTCAATCAGGCCATGCCAATATTGCTCGGCCCCGGCGACAGCACTTCTCCAGCGGAAATGCACGATCGTATCAGCACCTCTGGCAACCGCCTGCCAGGCATAGGCGCGGATAAAACCCGGATACGGTGTCCGCCACATCGGCATCCAGCAGCCCGGTGAGCCGCTGAGTTGCTCCATGATCCAGAAGTTCTGCCGTTTGATTCCGCGTGTGACGTCCAGAGACAGCGCTCCGCTATAGGGCGTTGTCTCTTGTTTGGTCGGCGAGGTGTTCGGATAATAGTCGAATGCCGCCACATCGAGGTCAGCGCCCACTGCATACATATCCAGCCGCTGCGGATAGCTGTGAAAGTTATGGGTAATAAAATGCTCCGGACAAATCCTCCGCAGAGAATCAATTTGTGTCTTCTGGAACTGCACTACCGAGTCCCATTGGAACCGCTGGAAATCCAGCAGGAACGACGGATTCTGAAACGGCGACCCGCCGTGCGGAAGCGTCAGCTCGTTCCAGTCACTGTACTCCCCGCTCCATACTACGTTCCCCCACTCTGCGTTAACCTTCTCCAGCGTGCCGTACTTTTGTTTAACCCAGCTGCGGAAAGCTTCATTGCAAGTCCCGCAGTGGCAGTCGATCATGCCGAATTCGTTGTCGGTCTGCCAGCCGATCACAGCAGGATGACCGCTGTAATGGCGGGCCAGCTTTTCGATAATCCGGCTGCCATATTCCCGCAGGGAAGCGCTGTTATAACAGCGGTGCCCGCGCACGCCAGGATGGAACGTCTGCCCATCGGCAAAGACCGGAAGTACATCCGGATAGGCGGTGGTCAGCCAGCGCGGCGGAGTGGCAGTCGGTGTTCCAATCACAACCTGCAATCCGTGCTGATGGAACAGCTCCATAGCCCGGTCCAGCCAGGCAAAATCAAAGATACCTTCCCTTGGCTCCAAACGGCTCCAGGCGAATTCAGCAACCCGGACCACCTTGACCCCGGTTTCCTTCATTAGCTGAATATCCGCTGCCCACAAAGACTCATCCCAATGTTCCGGGTAATAATCGACGCCGACTTGCACTGCGTTATAACTATTCAGTCTCATATCTCCCTCTCCTCTCATTCTCATCCATCCATTTCCACTTTCCATCCTATCAAAAAGACGCCCCCGCTTCACATCAATGATGAGTTGGACGGGGACGTCCGGCAATCCACTTTATCCAATTACGGCCCTTTATAGGGCTCTCTGTTTACGGTAAGACGTTATTTCTTCAGCTTGTCCCAAGCAGCCTGCATGCCTTTTTCCCAGCCGGCTTCGTCGACTTTATCGGCAATCAGCTGTTGAATGACGCTTGCGAATTCCTGTGTTACGCCATCAGGGAATTTAGAGGATTGCAGACCGTACACTTTGCCATCCTGTACATATTTCCATACATCCGAACCCAGCAAACCGATATCTTCCGGAGTAGCTTCGATTGTGGACAAGGCAGGGATGAATTTCCATTTTTTAGTGATGTATTCTTTACCCATATCGGAAGTTACCAGCCAGTTCAGGAATGTCTTAGCTTCTTCTTTCGATCCGGATTCTTTGTTCACAACCAGGTTGGCAGGAATCCCAACAGTCAGCTTGTCATTTTTCTCAGCATCATCATTGATCGGCATAGGGAACATACCGATGTTCATATCAGGTGTAATGTTGTCTACAAGTGTTTGTGCCCAGTTACCTTCCTGCATCATAGCGGTTTCGCCGTTAGCGAACATCGCCAGGTGAGTGTTGGCATCGGTAGTCAATGGATTCTTCTGTCCGTATTTCACAGTCAGCTTAAGCAGGTTGCTCCAATCTTTGAATACTGGGTTGCCCACGATTGTGGAGGTACCTGCGTTAAGTCCGCTGATGAATTCATCTACATTGTCTTGTTGTGCAAAAGCTACGCTGATGCCCTGATTACCCAGCAGCCACCACTCTTGATAAGCGTTGCCGAAAGGAATAACGTCGATAGCCTGCAATTTCTTAGCTACTTCTTCAAGCTCAGTGATTGTTTTTGGAGTTTCAGTAATGCCGGCTTTTTCGAACAGGTCTTTGTTGTACACATAACCGATACCTTCAAGGTTCATTGGCATACCGTAGGTTTTGCCGTCTTTGGTCATTGGTTCAGCCGCCAAAGGAATCAGATCCTTCACCCAAGGCTGGTCGGACAGATCTTCCAATTTATCGCCCCACAGATCCATTTCGGCATAACCGCCGTTGGAGAAAATGTCAGGTGCATCGCCGGAAGCGAATTTGGTCTTCAGCGCTGCTGCATAGTCTGCGCCGCCGCCGACAGTTTGGATATCCAGCTTGATGTTAGGGTTTTCTTTTTCAAATTCAACCTTCAGCTCATTGAGGCCTTCAACGATTTCAGTCTTGAATTGGAAGATCTTAACCGTTTTAGTTTCGCCGCTTTTATTGCCAGCGCTTCCATTTTGAGCAGTATTTGAAGCAGTATTGTTATTGTTGCCACCGCATGCCGCGAGCACAACAGACATCAGCAGGACGCTGGACATCATCAGTGCAGAACTTTTCTTCATCATTCTAATTTCCCCCTTGAATAAATTTACTAGCTTTAATATTTGGAACGGGGGGCCCGGTGTTAACCTTTCACCGAGCCAGCCGCTATTCCTTCAACAATGTAACGCTGCATAAACAGGTAGAATACTACGATTGGAGCTACACCAAGCGCAAGCGCCGGAAGCGCCATATCCCATTGCTTCGTGTACTGTCCGAAGAACGAGAAGGTTGCCAGCGGAATGGTCCGAAGTTCCGGTGCCTGAAGAATCAGGGACGGGAGCAGGTAGTCATTCCAGATACCGAGTGCATTCAAGACGATCGTCGTCATCAGCATCGGTTTCAACAGCGGGAGCACAATCCGGAAGAAAGCACTGATCGGATTACAGCCATCCACGGTTGCCGCTTCTTCAATTTCAAGAGGCACCGATTTGATGAAACCATGGAACAGGAAGATCGCCATCGGAACACTGATCCCCAGATTGGTGATAATCAGTCCGGCGAAGGAGTTATTAACTCCAATAATATTAACGACTTTCAGGATCGGAATCATGATCGTCTGGAAAGGAACCACCATTGCCGCTACGAACAGAAGCAGCAGAATCTGATTGAACCGTGTGTTGGCGCGAACCATACGATAGGCAGCCATAGCGCTGAACAGCGAGATAAAGACAACACTGATGACTGTGACTATGATCGAATTGCGGAAAGCTTCAGAGAAGCGGGCCAATTTCCATGCATTGGAATAGTTGGACCACATGAAGACTTCCGGCCAGCTTGCCGCGTCGCTTAGGATTTCCCCGAACGATTTCACCGAGTTCGCCAGCAAGAAATAAAACGGAGACAGGAAGAGCAGTGCAAGCAGGATCATGAATACTTCAATCCCGATATTCCATCTGCCTTTTGACTTTGCGTTCATTAAGCTTCGACCTCCTTGCTCTTCGTAACACGGACCTGAATCACAGTAATAATCGCCACAATTACGAAGAACAGCAGCGCTTTTGCAGTACCCAGACCGTAACGGTTGTTCAGGAAGGCTTCATTGTAAATATTCATAGCCACGGATTCCGTGGATTTGAACGGTCCGCCTTTCGTCAGGGAAAGGTTAAGGTCGAACATTTTGAAAGACCAGGAAATCGCCAGGAACAAACCGATGGTTACAGCTGGCATGATCAGCGGCACTACAATGTTGCGCAGTACCTGCATCCGGGAAGCCCCGTCAATCTCAGCCGCCTCCAGCACCTCTTTCGACACATTGCTGAGCGAAGCGATGTAGATTACCATCAGATAACCGGAAGACTGCCAGACAAAGACCATGACAATCGCCCAGAAGCCGGTTGTTGCATCACCGAGCCAAGGAAGATTGAAGAAGGACCAGCCGGTCATACCCCCGAGTGTTGAGAACCCTTTGATGAAGATAAACTGCCATATAAAACCAAGCAACAATCCCCCGATAACATTCGGCATGAAGAAAATGGTACGGAGCATATTACGTGTTTTTAAAGGTTTGGTTAGCAGATAGGCCAGGAAAAATCCCACTACATTGGTCAATATAACTCCCAGCACAGTAAATCTTACTGTAAACCAGAAGGATGACCAGAAATCCGGATCATTTGTAAAAATCGCTTTAAAGTTATCAAAGCCAACCCAGCTTACATTACCAGATACGCCGTTCCAGTCTGTAAAGGAATAATACATCCCCATTAGAAATGGAATAATCGTAATCAGGGTAAAGAACAATAAGGCCGGTCCGACGAAAAAAAGCTGTTGACCAAATTGGGACAACTTATTGCCGCGCATTTACCCGTCCCCCTTTCTTTTACTCACTTACTTGTTTATGATCTAAACATATTATCCGTTTTTTTGCAGACTCCTTACACCTACGCAAGTGATCTTTGAGGTGTAAAATATTGATCGGAAGTGACAAGAATCGATGAAATGGAACAATATCCGCACCAAACTGATCATTTTTTTACTCCTGCCAACATTAGTCTGTATTATGGCAACGATGTATATCAGCTATTCCTATACGACGGAGTCCTTAAGAACCCGGGCCGTGGATGAGAATAAAAACCTGCTGTATCAAGGCTACAAAAATATTAACAGCCTAATCCAGGAAGTGAGCCGGCTGTCTCTGATTGTCTATTCGGATTCCGACTTTTACCGCTTGCTTGAAGCCGGATACGACGACATGACTGCCGATATTTCGATCTATTCCTCGCTCAATTACATCTCGACCTCCATGCCTGATATTTCACAGGTGTATCTGTACGGCGTCAAAGACGGAAAGGCAACACTGGTGACACAAAATACGACACCCAAACGCTGGCAGACAACCGCTCCTTATGCTGATTCCCAAAACACCGGCGTCTCCCAGGTAGCTGTGCAGAGCACTCACATGAGCACCGCCTACGGGGTGACTTCACCGTTCCCGCAGTTCACCTCAGAGCCGGTGTTCACGATGCATAGAAGAATTGAGAAAATCCCGTCCTCCAAGGTCCTCGGCTATTTGTCGGTGGATGTGAGACTGACTGCACTTACCGACATTGTGGATCAATTGTATGAGCAGAATCAGGAGAACGTCTATCTGGTGGATGACAGCGGAACGCTGGTCTACAGCCACGATACCGCCGCTCTGGGCAAACCGCTGAACGCTACCTGGTATAATAAGCAGATTGCAGCGAATGACCGTGATCAAGGGTATTTTGAAGAAGGCGGGGCTGTATTTATTTATCAAAAAATTGAAAGCCCCGGCCTCAACTGGACACTGGTGAAGCAAATTCCGGTATCCTACCTGTTCCGCGAAGCCAAAGAGGCGGCGCAAATCAATATCCTCCTGCTGGTCCTGCTGATGATTATGATTATCGCCTTGACGATCCTCATCTCTTTCCGGATCACGGCTCCAATCAAGCAGCTCAGCCGGTACATGACCCAAGTTCAGACCGGTAATCTTGAGATTGACATCCGCCCAACGGGCAAGGATGAGATTGGCGTGGTGACTGAACATTTCCGCAACATGATGGATACGATCAACAACCTGATTTTGCGGGAATACCGGCTGGAGCTGTCCAATAAAACCAATGAGCTGAGGGCGCTGCAGGCACAGATCAACCCGCATTTCCTGAACAATACGCTGCAGATTATCGGCACGCTTGCGCTTGAACTGAAGGTGCCGCAAATCTATGGCCTGCTCTCGGCTTTGGCCAAAATGATGCGGTACAGCATGTATAATGATGAGAAGATCGTGACCATCCAGAATGAGCTGGACCATGTCAAAGCCTATATCGAGCTGCAGAAGGAACGTTTTGAAAATAAGTTCAGTTTCCGCTACGATATGGAAGAATCGCTGCTCCATGCCCTGATGCCGAAGATGATTCTGCAGCCGATTGTGGAGAATTATTTCAAACACGGCTTTAATCTGTCCCGCAGTGACGGATTTATTGAGATCACAGCAGCCAAGCTGGAGTCCGGGCGGATGGAAATTAATATTCAGAACAACGGCCACTCCATCCCGCCAGCCCGGCTGGAAATGCTCCGCAAGGAGCTTCAGCAGCCCGGTTCACTGGACGTCGCCTCACTGAAAAGCAGCGACAGCAAACGGGATGCTCCGGGTGCGGGCATTGGTCTGGGGAACGTGCTGGCGCGGCTGCGGCTGGTATGCGGGGATGACGCAGTCCTGACCGTAGACAATCTGGAGACAGGCGGAGTTGTAGTCAGACTGGAAATTGAAATACTAGTGGAGAGTGAACGGATATGAAGGCGCTTATAGTAGATGATGAAGCAAGAGTCAGAAAAGCGGTAAGGCTCCTGGTCGACTGGGACGCTCATCACATTGATGAGATTCTGGAGGCGGGAAACGGCAATGAAGCGATTGAAGTTATTCGCGAGGTGAAACCGGCTCTAGTCATCATGGATATGATGATGGAATCGGGCAGTGGAGTTGAACTAATGACCTGGGTCAATGAATTCGCCGGAAACACCAAATTTATTGTGGTCAGCGGGCATAATGATTTTGACTTCGTACGCCAGACTGTCCGCAACGGCGGCATCGATTATATCCTCAAGCCGATTGAAGCTGAAGCGATCAATACTGCGGTCTCCAAGGCGGTAGCCGCCTGGCGGTCCGAGGAAGAGGAACGCAGCCAGCGGCAGCAGCAGAGCATCCGGCTGAACGAGATCAAACCGATTTACGGGGAGAAGCTGCTCTCGGCACTGATAGACGATCCCATCAATTCCGAAGCTTCGCTGCGCAGACTGGTAAGCGAGGGGGTTATTCCGGGGAATGCCGAATCCTCCCGGCTGATCCTCGTACAGACAGACAGCGGGAACAATCCGCTGCTGAAACGGTTCGGCGGTGACAGCGAGCTGCTCTATTACGCCATTGTGAACATCTGCAATGAATTCCTGCATCCGCAAAGCAAGGGCATCGCCTTTCGCTATTGGGGCGGCCCTCCGGAGATCGCAATCATTCTGTGGGATGTACAGGAATCTGTAGTGGAGCTGATCAGCCGGATCAATCAGGGCATTTACCATACCCTGCAATTCCGGATGCACTTTGGCATCAGCAATACAGGAAGCCTGCCGCACCATCTGCCGATGCAACGCACAGAAGCCGCCGAAGCATTGCTCCGGCGGAATTTGTTAAGTCATGAGGATTATTGCCATTTCCCTTCTTCAGCCGGTGCACACGGCAAGGCATTTACTCCATCCGGGGATGGAGGCGCCAGCCACGGGTCTCCCGTCATATTCGCCCATGTTCAGGAGGATTGGAAATTGGCTGTGATCAGCGGAAATAACGAAGCGCTGTCAGACGCCGCGCAGCATTGGACCCATGAACTAAGCCGCGGAGGCGTCGTTACTCCCGAAATGCTGAATGCCTGGAAGGCCGATGTTCTGCTGTTCCGTTCCCGGCTGGTGCGGGACGCTTTGGGCGTACGGGCAGACGCCGCTCTGGCAGAGCTGGAACATGCCGACCAGTTGAACCCGGCTCCTTATACCAAAGGATATTCTTTCTCCCTTTTTGCCTGGCGCGATTGGTCCTTTGCCCTGATGCAGCGCCTGTCGCAGGAGCTTTCGGCAAGACAGGTCAAAGAGAGCAATCCGATGTCAGACATCGTCCGGTACGTCGAGCAGAACTATGCATCCGACCTCTCCCTGCAGGAGGTAGCCGGCAAATTCTACGTTAGCCGTGAATATGTCTCCCGCAAATTCAAACAGGAATATGGCATCAACTTCTCCGACTATATCGGCAATGTCCGCATTGAGAAGGCCAAGCTGCTGCTGCAGAATCCCAACCTGAAGCTGTCGCAAATCTCGGAAATGGTCGGTTTCCATGATGTGAAATATTTCAGCAAGGTATTCAAAAAGCAGGTCGGCAGCTCACCGAAGGACTACCGTATCCAGAAAAACATTTAAGATTGCGGGAGCTGCTGTAGTAGCTCTTTGTAGCTTTTAGTAGCTCTGTAGTAGCTCTTTAGTAGCTCTTTATAGCTCTTGGTAGCTCTTGGTAGCTCGTAGCAGCTCTTGGTAGCTCGTAGCAGCTCTTTGTAGCTCGTAACAGCTCTTTTCATCTACTAGCATTTGGTAATTTTTGCCCAATTCTTGATGCTGACTGTCCATACGATCGGTGTCGGTACTCAGCGCTTTAACGCGAATTATGCAAACTGAAAGAACCCATGAGTATCTACGTGAGATCTCGTAAGATTGCCGCGAGACTCCAATGGGATTTCAGTGAGTTCCCAGTCAGTTCCAAGTGAGTTCCAAGTGAGATTCGGAGACCACGGATGACGGTACCAAGGTAACCGGCAATACGATACACTTAGCGGAGAATCCTCCCGCTATTTTGCTGGAAATGCCCCTTTTGGGAGCATTAGTGGAAAAATTTACCGGTAACTTGAGCAAGTTGCCTGAATTTCTCCAAATCAGCAAATTTAGCGGGAGAAATTCCCGTTCCACTATGAGTTGACCTCATAGTCAAAGAAATAGCGGGCACTA
>NZ_JBOFBG010000036.1:0-75411 GCF_051594305.1 Paenibacillus sp. IHBB 3054
AATGGGTTATCCCTTATATAATTACAGATTCCCTGTTGATTTTTTTGCTTCCTCTATGTTTTTCATTTTGTTGTTCCAACAAGCTTGACTTAAATTCACAGGATATTCGGCTGGATATAGTGAACGTTTGTATTCTTCCCATAAAAGATCAAGTTGTTGCTTTGCAAAAAGTTGGATTTCTTGAACCTTTGGACATTCATACACAAGTTTGCCATTGTCGAAAATCACTTCGTGCAAATCTATCGCCGTAAAATTTTCGACTTCTTTCCTAATATACGTATGCACTGGATGAAACATATGAAGTTCCGATTCTTTTTTCGGTTGTTCATAGGCAAGGGCAATATAATCGCCTTCTGATTTTTTCGTATGGTTGTTAATAATGCGATACACCTTTTTTATTCCTGGTGTTGTGACTTTTTCATGGCTTGCAGAAATTTTGATTGTATCTCTCATCTGTCCATTTTCGTCTTCAATGGATACCAATTTATACACAGCTCCTAAGGCAGGTTGGTCAAAGGCAGTTATACCTTTGGTTCCAACTCCCCATACATCAATTTTTGCTTCTTGAGCTTTTAAATTCATGATCGTGTATTCATCGAGATCATTTGAAGCATAGATTTTAGTGTTAACAAATCCAGCTTGGTCTAATAATTTCCTTGCCTCTTTGGAGAGGTAACCCAAGTCCCCGCTATCTATACGAATACCGGCAAAATTGATGTTGTCACCTAATTCTTTTGCCACTTTTATTGCCGTCGGAACACCTGAGTTTAGCGTGTCGTACGTATCCACTAGGAAGACGCAATCCTTGTGACGTTTTGTGTATTTATGGAAAGCGATATATTCATCTCCATATGCTTGTACAAAGGAATGAGCATGTGTTCCTGAAACAGGCAAACCAAATAATTTACCTGCTCGAACATTGCTTGTACTAGAGAACCCACCAATATAGGCAGCTCTCGTACCCCATAGGGCAGCATCGAATTCATGTGCACGTCTAGTACCCAACTCGGAGATGGGCTGGTCACCCGCAACTTGTTTGATTCGGGAAGCTTTGGTTGCGATGAGTGTTTGATAGTTCACAATATTTAATAAGGCCGACTCAATAAGTTGTGCTTCTATTAAAGGTGCTTCGATACGAAGGATAGGTGAATTTCCAAATACAACCTCTCCTTCTCTCATGGCACGAATGTTTCCTGTAAAACGTATAGTTCTCAAAAAGTCAACAAAGTCTTCTTGATAGCCAAGTTCTTTTAAATAATTCAAGTCAATTTCAGTAAAACGAAATGCTTGTATATATTCTATAATTCTTTCTAATCCAGCAAAAACCGCATATCCGTTTCCAAAAGGCAATTTCCGAAAATATAAATCAAATACCGCTTTTTTGGTATGAATATTGTCTGCCCAATAGGATTCAGCCATATTGATTTGGTACAGGTCCGTGTGTAGGGCGAAGCTATCGTCCACATAATTCTTCATAATAATTACCTCCTAACCTAACAAAATACGGTCAGGTTTGTTCACTATACATCGTTATTTATGACATTAGTTTTTAGTTTCTTTACTTTGACGTAAGAGATGTTTAGCAAACTCAACGAGTCGGCGTGCTTCTTCAGTCCGAAGAAAATTCACATCCAAACCGTTTGGACCTAAACGAAAACGATCCAGTGCGTCGGCATCCTTAAAAATTTGATAGAGCAGTTTAGCCTTTTCATGATCACTACACGAAATTTCAATCTCTGACAAACCAAGTGAATCATGTTGATCGTGGTAATAGATCATAAAATACGTTTGTTCATCATAGGGTAATTCGTTTGCATCGCAATATTCTTTGTAATACGCTGCTCCCCGGCTACCATGCCCTTGATCAATACCATCATCCAACCGACGAGTATCATGGAAAACAGCCGCCATACCGAGTGCATCTAGTCCTTTATCTCGAATTCCTTTTTGGTGCCCGATGATAAGAGCCAGTAACAGCACGCGTGCACTATGCGTTTTCGTATGCCATTCACTATCTGGCAGCCAAAACTCGACGTTTTCCTCCATTAATGTATACCATCGTTCGTAATACTCTTTAATTGGATGGAAATTTGGCTCATTTAGAACATTTGCTAAAAGCATATTTATTCTCCCATCTGCATTGGTTTATTTCAGCTGAACTAATTGCTCTAAAACCGCGGAGATATCCCCATCGATTCCAATTGATTTGGAGGCGATTTCTTGCGGAATATAAATTTCTCCTTTATTCAGCGTAATATACGTCGCGTGTTCCTCGTTGTTCGTGATATTCATAAATGGTGCTTTAATCAACTGGTTTCTAAAACCTACACCTAATTCGAGCAATACTAATTTTGTGCCGTGAGCGGTCTCGATAAAATTCTGATACGCTTCATAACTTGCTTGCCAAGATGTATCTCTTAAGAAATTGCGGTCAACTTCTACATGCATTTGCATCGGACCGCCACATTTTGGACACTGTGGAATCAGGTCTGAAGGTACTTTTCCATTTTGCTGTTTTTGTGCCATTTCACGTAATACGTTATCACCTGAATAAATATCATCATGACAGCTGTTAGAACACTGTAACTTACGACAATTACCTTCAAATTCGAAAAGACGTTCTTGTGAAAAACCTGCCAATTCAAAGTGAGCATCCGTATTCGATGTAATAACAAAATAGTTTTTATCTTTTACTAGTTCATATAGATTTTTCATTGCAGGACTAACTTCCTCGTTCTCTAAAAAGCACATGTACATCCGGCTAAAAAATGCCCACTTTTCTTCTTGAGAAGGGAAGGGATAAAAAGCTCCTTGCAGGATACTGCGAATGCCGTACTTTTCACGAAAATCACTGAAATTCTCTAGAAATGCCGCATTCTCTGCGAAAATATTATAGCCTCCTGAAATGGCAAGACCGTTACTAGCACCAATGACAATGCTGTCAGCTTCTTCAATTTTTTTTAAGACTGTTGCATATGTTTCTTTCATAAGTTCCTCCAATTAAAATACTTGATTCTAGGTACGAAACCGTACTTATTCGATATTTCCTGTCCGTTTTTCTTGCTCGTTCACAGCAGTTTTCAATACTTGAGCAATGTCCTCATGAATCGCGATTCCTTTATCCATAAGCTCAACTGGCAATATTGCATCGTTTGGATTAATCGTAATATAATAGGCATCTGGCCAGTTATATGTCATATTCCAGAAAGGCTCTTTAATGAACATCGGAGTCATTTTTCCAACACCTAATTCTAAAAACAGCACCTTTTTATCTTTGTTTTTTATCAGAAACTCATTATATTTTTTAAGTTCGGTTCGATAAGCAGTACCTTCTAAAAATACATATGAGCGAACCCATGGCTCCATATCGCCTCCGCATTTTGGACAGGTTGGAATCAACTCGGTAGGTATACTTGTTCCTTCAATGTTTGCAAACATTTTTTCAACCATATCTTTATTAAAATAAACATGGTCATGACAACGATCGTTACATTGAAAATAACGTGAATCCCCTTGAATCGGTGCAACCTTATCTTGAGGGAAAACCTTAGAAAACTGTGCATCTTGATTCGTTGTCACAATGAAATGATTTTTGCCTTCAAGCAATTTTTCTAAATCAAGGTAGGGTTGACCAGCTTCGAGCTCATGTACGCCCTTCTGATATAATGTAGCTAGGTAAGCCCAGCGTTCCTCTTTCGTTGGGAAAGGGTGATAAAATCCATAAAATAAATTTTCGATTCCGTATTTTTTTGCGTATTCCCCAAAATGCTTATTGAACAACTCTCCGGTCTGATAATAGCTGTATCCAGCAGCTTCCGACATACCAGCAGCTCCGCCAACCACGATCGCGTCCGCTTCTTCCATTTTCTCAAGTAATATGTCGATATTGTTATTGTTCTGTTGTAATAACATTATTTAATTTGTCCTCCTAATATGGTTCGTCAATTTCGTATCCTGATGTTCTAGGATTTAAATATATTATATAATATGTATACTCTTACGAACAAGTATGCACTTTTAAGACACATACTATCTAAAAAGATAGTATGTGTCTTAAAATTAACCACTATAAAAATGATCCTCACTATAACTGGCGCATTCACGCATTGATAAGCTATCTATGTACATACTAAAATCGGGGGATGAAATGTATCTTCATTTAGAAACACCGCTTTACTAGACTATAAACATATAATATAGTTAACACATAATAAAGAATGCGTATGCAACTTATTAACGTATACTATCTGGGAGGATAGCATGAATATGAATATTAATAACTCAGTTACGAATAACGATGAGTCCAAGGAGCCGTTTTTTGGATACACTTTATCTATTATTAGCGGTAAGTGGAAACTGCTTATTATTTACCATCTATCACAAAACGTTGAAGTTCGTTATAACGAACTTCAACGTATGTTAGGAAAAATTACTTATAAAACCCTTAGTACTACATTAAAAGAAATGCAAAATGATGGTTTAATTCATCGGGAGGAGTATCCGCAAATCCCTCCAAAAGTGGAATATAGTCTAACTGAAAAGGGACAAACGCTTTGGCCACTCATTCAGGAAATGTGCCAATGGGGAGAACATTATAAAGAAGATTAAAGAAAATAGTAGCTCTAGCTAGATATTGAAATGTGCCCGTTAGAATAGACATTGGAAACCCCGTTGGTTATCCCGATATTCTATTGGGTGCATTTTTTATGGCAATCAAAGGATAAAAAAAGCCCTAACTGGACTGGCTGTTCACAGCGATCGTCCAGTTAGGGCTTATGTTTATCTAGCAGAGAGGGTTCGTTCTTTTAACCACTCTTTTTAATTTAATTAGTTGTTCAGTTGCAGGAAGTCCGCCGTCGAAACTACATTGCAGTACATACCGTTAAGAGCGCTGATAAACGCATAATGAACTTGCTCAGCGGGTACGATTTTATCTTGATAAGATAATTCTTTTGTTGCACAAGCATCTTCAATAAGTGTAGTTTCATAGCCTAGATCTACTGCAGCTCTAACTGTTGCATCAATACACATATGTGTCATCATACCTACAACGACTAACTTGGTAATTTCTTTTTCTTTTAATTTTTGCTCTAATTCTGTATTTAAAAAGCTGTTAGGGAATTGTTTGATGATGATACTTTCGTGTTCCAATGGTTGAACAGATTCATTTATCTTAACTCCCTCTGTACCTGGCACAAAGAAGCCTAATGCTGGGTCACTTGCGACATGTTGAACATGGAAAATATGATCTTTGTTATTCTGTCTGAACCACTCAAGGATTTTAGCTGCATTAGCAGCAGCTTTTTCAGGGTTACTTAATTCCATGTTTCCATTTGGAAAATAGTCATTTTGGATATCAACAATAATTAAAGCAGTGCTCATTTTTTCCACCTCGTTAATAGTTTTAGTATAATAAATGATAAATAAGTTCATGATTTTTATCGATACTTTGATGAAAGACTTTTGCACCTAATCATTTCATGATGAAAGGAAGTTTATATGGAAAGCCTACTCTCTAATCGTAGATGAAATGAAAATAGGATTCTCTTATACAACGTTTGTCATTATTTATATGAAAACAGCGAATCATGAATCATTTATACGCTTTATTTATGAACAAAAAGAGGTAGTAGAAGCTCACCGAGTATCGGGTGAGGGTTGTTACCATTTGAAAATAAAAGTAGATTCTCAAGAACAATTGAATGTTCTTCTTAATAAAATTCTTGATTATGGCAATTACACAATGTACCTATCTATACAAAACATTAAAAAACGCAATCCACTGACTACTTTATTTTAAGAACAATAGGAATACTAGCAGTACTTAGTTATTAGCTGCATCTTCTCCAAATGAGTATGATTCTCCATCATCTGGTACCAATACACTAGACTGGATTCCTTTTTCGTTGATAAAGTTCTTTAACTCTTCTCTGGACAGACCCCAATGGTTAACTGCTTCTAGATGGCTAACAACGATGGTTGCTTCAGGGGCAGCCTTGTATACTTCATATATGTCTTCTTTCCCCATAATAAGAGGGCCACCTTCATCAAATTGGTTTTCGCCACCATTTAGCAAAATAATTTCTGGTGTATAGGTATCAATGATATCTTGTACTTCTTCATACCAAACGGTATCACCAGCTAAATACACGGTTTTTTCTTCTGGATGTTGGAATACAACTCCCATAACATTACCAGCGAGCGTTGCCATTTCTCCATGTCCGTGACGACCATCAACTTCAGTAAGTTCAACTCCATTAAAGTTGATCGCTACTTCTTCTTCCATGACTTCAATATTCGTGAACCCTGCTTCTTTGGCTAATTTAGCATCCTCTTCATCTTGCATAAACATCTTAATGTCTTTAGGCAGCTGATCTTTTGCTGCTTGGTCAAAGTGATCCTCATGTGTATGAGTTATGATGACAGCATCTACCCCATCAAGAATCTCATCAACGGACATTGGTAATTCAACGATTGGATTTCGATCATCTCTTGCGGCAGGAAGGAAAGGATCAAATTCACCTTTTTTTGATAACATCGGATCAACCAAGAACGTTTGACCACCGTATTCTAAGGTAACTGTAGCATTTCGGATTTGTTGAAAATTCAGTTCATGCTCTTGTTGTTGCTGTTGTTGAGAAGCATTTTGGTCCTCTATGGGTTGTGCCTCCTGCGGGGTTCCGCAAGCAGCTAATAATGCACTCATCAATACCGCTGTCATTGTAAGCATAGCTGGCTTTTTAAACTTTTTCATCTTAATAGAACCTCATTTCAAATTGTAAGTAAATTTTTATAATCATTTTTTCATCTAAACTCAGAACATAATGACACAATGGGGGGACTTGTTCTGAATGCAGTAGATGAGAGGTGAAACTCTCGCTAATTCCACCTGATAGCCGGCTTATGCTAATTCTTCTTTTACATTGCTCCTTTCTTTATGTCTTTTTCACAGGGGACTGAATGTATTATATAGTCGGTATAGTTAGACGAGCAAGTACGCACTTTTATGATATATACTATCTATTATGACAGCGTAAGACGTCCTCATATGAAGAGATTTATCTGAGTGTATGTTGATTTTTCTTTGGATTAAGATATATACATCATCTGGTGACTACATAGCGGTAAAGAAGAAATTATTAAAAAAAGAGCAATTCTCTTAATGAGAGCCGCTGCTTTAGTTCAAAGAAGTGCTTATTCGATTGCCTTCAGGCAAAGAAGCATTAGCAGGCTTCGTAGTCGGACTATATGACAAGACATAAGCCGGGCATCCGTACCAAGAAAGAGTGCCAAACAAACAGCTTAATTGCGTTAACGAACTCGAGTTTGTTCATAGATTAGATATATTTTGATTTGGGATCATTATATTCATAGCTCCATTGAGCCATGTTGAGTATTTAAAAAACACGTATGCTTAATTTTAGATATAAAGAAGGCTTGGAAGGAGGAGTACCGCAAATGGAGAATGTAAATTCAAACAATAATATACTCATCGTGGATGGTGACAGGCAAGTCCGTAAGTTGCTGCGTGTTTATTTTGAACTTGAGAAATATAATATAGAGGAAGCCGAGCAGGGAGCAGAGGCGTTATATAAAGCGCTGAGAACCCGCTATATTATGGTTATATTAAACTGGCAGTTATCCGATACCAGCGGGGAAGAGCTATGCAGGCATTTCAAACTGATAGGAACCGCCCCGCTAATCATGTTTATTGGCAAAGCGGATGAGAACGAACGGATACAGGGATTTATGGCCGGTGCAGATGATTTTATTGACAGGCCTTTCAGTCCTAGGGAGGTTGTCGGACGAGCCAAGGCAATGATTGGCCGGTTTACAGGAGTTGTGGTGCCCCAGGGAGCTCAGTCGCATGAAGAGATAACGATATCCTCCATTACTATTGATCCCAGAGCAAGAAGAGTCACCGTGAAAGGGAAAGAAATTCACTTCACTCTAAAGGAATATGAGCTTTTCTATTTTCTGGTAAAGCATGAGGGAGAGGTCTTTTCCAGAGAGAATTTACTGTTAAAGGTATGGGGCGGAGATCATAAGAGATTCGCGGATCATCGTACAGTAGATACTCACATTAAACGGGTAAGACATAAGCTATCGGGCGCATTCTCTGAACGAAACGGACTCATTCAAACCGTATGGGGTTACGGATACATGCTGAGCTTTAAATCGATGTGAACATATCATTGAGGAGGGGAATATGCAAATGACCTATAAACAGATTAAATGGATGATTCTTTTAATTCCTACGTTTACGGTCGGGGTATGGGAATATATCAGGCATCAATTTTTATTACCTTATATTTCTATGGAATTAGGAAACTGGCTCACACCGTTGATAGTTTATCTGGTAAGTATGACCCTGCTTAATAAGATGTTTCGTATGCTGGAGCACATTCAGAAGGAGCTTGAGGTGGAACGTAACGCAACAACCGTGCTTGAAGCCAGAGAACAGCTGGCCAAGGAACTACATGACGGAATTGCGCAATCGTTATTTCTGCTCTCCGTCAAAGTAGACCGTCTGGAAGAACATGTAGTGGATAAAGATCGGCACCTCCATGACGTGCAACAGATCCGTAAAACAGTCCACGAGGTAAACCGTTATGTGCGCCAGGCCATAGCTGATTTAAAGTATGAGCCTATGGAAGAAAAATCAATTTTATCTCATGAATCTATGGAGTCTAAGTTGAAAAAGATGGTAGTGGACACTCCTGTGCAATTTAGTGTGAATTGGTCGATACCGGACAGTATGTTGTCCCCGAAAGAAAAAGTTGAACTGCTTGCCTGTGTTCGGGAGGCTGTCGTCAATATAGAGAAGCATTCAGGGGCTACACACGGCTGGATTGTGGGAGAAGGAGACCCGCACCGGTTCAAGGTTATGATTAAAGATGATGGACGGGGATTTGTAGACAACCCATTTATGTTTAAGGACCGTTTCGGATTAAATATCATGAAGGAAAGGGCGGAGGAGATGAATTGGAAAATGGAATTTCGTCGGGATCATTTGTACACTGCAGTAGAATTAATGAAAGAGGGTGAGGGCAAATGAGGCACACGCGTGTACTGGTTGTCGATGATCACATACATGCAAGGGAGGCTATTTGTGATATTTTGTCCCTTGACCCGAGCTTTGAAGTAGTTGGAGTAGTGACTAATGGACAGGAAGCCATAGAATTCACCGCAGAGTGGCTGCCGGATTTGATCCTGATGGATATCCAGATGCCCGGAATGAACGGGCTTGAGGCTACACAGAAAATCAAACTGATGTTCCCCTATGTGAAAATTGTAATGATAACAGTGTCAGATGACCTGATTCATTTGCTGGAAGCTTTAAAGCGGGGTGCCCAAGGGTATCTCTTGAAGAATCTTGCACCTTCAACCTGGATTGAATATTTGCACTCTATAGTCCATGAAGAAGCGCCCTTAAGCCGGGAAGTCGCCTATCAAATTTTGAAGGATGTCTCCTTAACTGCAGTCAAGGAGCCGCAGGTAAACTTAACTGCGAGAGAGCAGGATATTTTGAATGGGGTAGCCACGGGCTGGACGAACAAAGAAATTGCTGAGAATTATGGAATTTCGGAATACACGGTGAAGAATCACCTTAAGAATATTCTGCAAAAGCTGCAGGTACAGAATCGTGTGCAGCTTACACGCTATGCACTGGAAAAAGGACTTATTTCAGACGAGTATAATCGTCTGTAGTAAGTCCTTTTTATTGGTTTAAACAGAAACTTCGATAAGTATAAAATAATTATGAAATGACATATGTCACACTTCATTCATAAAATAGCGTGTTTTCACAAAAAAGACTCACTATAGAAGAAAGTTAGACACATTGCCCCCCTCGTTCGAGCCATACAGTGTTTCCCTAAAATCTTTATACTTGTGAAATAAAGCACAGCAGAGTGGAGAAAATAGCAAAGAGGTTCTAGATTTTGCTGGGCTTAATTCGGAAGATTGAGGGGGGAATGTATTCGTGATTATTGATACAGTGATGTGGAGTAAATGGTTAACAGGAATGACGTTAGCATTTCACACCATTTTTTCCACGACTGGTGTCGGTGTCCCATTGATGATAGCCATTGCCGAATTCGTCGGGATAAGAAAGAAAGACCATCATTACATTCTGATGGCCAAAAGATGGTCACGCGGATTTATTATTTCAGTAGCTGTTGGCGTAGTGACCGGAACGGCGATTGCCTTGCAGCTTGCGCTTGTCTGGCCGAAGTTCATGCAGTTAGGCGGGAACGTAATCGCACTCCCCTTATTTATGGAGGTTTTCGCCTTCTTTTTTGAAGCCATTTTCTTAGGGATTTATTTGTACACCTGGGGGCGGTTCCGCAACCCGTATATTCACTTGCTGCTGACGATTCCGATTGTCGCCGGGGCAGGCATGTCCGCAGTATTCATCACGACGGTGAACGGATTTATGAATCAGCCCGGAGGCTTTGTAATGGAAGCCGGGCAATTCACGGCAGTTAATCCGCTGCAGGTGATGCTCAATACGGCAACGCCTTCGAAGGTATTCCATGTCTTAACCTCTGCCTACTTGACGGGCGCTGCCTTGCTTGCGGGAATTGCGGCTTACACTATTCTGAGAAGGGGAGTCTCAGCCTACTCCAAGAAAGCCTTGAAGCTGATGATGACAGTTGTTGTGGCGTTCAGCCTGCTGACAAGCCTTGCCGGAGATATGTCAGCCAAGTTTCTGGCGGAGCATCAGCCGGAGAAGCTGGCGGCAGCAGAATGGCACTTCGAAACCGAACGCGGCGCAGATTTGATTCTGCTGGGCTGGCTTAATGCAGAGAACGAGATTCTGGGGGCGATTCACCTTCCGAAAGCGCTAAGCTTCCTGGCGTTTGGAGACTTTAACGCTGAGGTCACGGGTCTTGAAGAGTTCCCGCTTGACGAACACCCGCCGCTTATTGTCCACTATTTGTTTGATTTTATGGTTCTGAGCGGAATGGTTATATTGGGCATTGGACTGCTGTACTTCCTCTTCTTGTTCTGGAAGAAACGCAATGAGCTTAACAAGTGGTTGCTCAGATCCATTGTCTTTAGCACATTCCTGGCCTTCTTGGGCATTGAATTCGGCTGGTTCTATGCGGAGCTTGGAAGGCAGCCTTGGATTGTCCGTGGATATATGCGTGTAGAGGAAGCAGCCACAACATCGCCGAATGTGAGGATTCTCTTTTTCCTCTTCCTCCTTCTTTATGTTGTAATGGGGACGATGTGTGTCATCGTACTTAGACGCCTGTTCCACAATAATCCGCCAGAGGCCGAGCTGGACAAGCTGGCACAAGCATCTATGGAAAAAGGTGAGCAACTATGATCAGCTATGAGTTGGCAGGTATTTCAGTGCTTTGGATTTTTTTGTACGGCTACTTAATTGTAGCGTCTATTGATTTCGGGGCCGGATTCTTTGCCTTCTATGCCCGCTTGACGAAACAGGATCACCTGATTAACCGGCTGATATCCCGCTACCTGTCGCCAGTCTGGGAGATTACCAATGTATTCTTTGTCTTCTTCTTTGTGGGCATCATCGGATTTTTTCCCGACACGGCTTACTATTATGGCTCTGCGCTGCTTGTTCCCGGAAGCATCGCTGTGATTCTGCTGGCTATTCGCGGCTCCTTCTATGCTTTTCAGAACTATGGCTCCAAGCAGAACATTGTATATCTGTTTTTATACGGGGCCACAGGTTTGCTGATTCCGGCTTCTTTATCGGTGGCACTGACGCTTTCTGAGGGCGGTTTTATTATAGAGAATAGCGGAACTGTCACATTAGCCTATTGGACGCTTTTGAGAAGTCCGTTGTCATGGAGCATTGTAGCATTGGCCATCGTGTCGGTGCTGTTTATCAGCAGCTCGTTCTTGGCCTACTACGCTTCAAGGGCGGAGGATCAGTCCGCGCTCAAGCTGATGCGTACCTATGCCCTGTTTTGGAGCATGCCAACGATCATTGCTGCATTTACGGCATTTGTTTTTCTTTCCCAGCATAATGAGCGTCATTTTCATAACATGATGGATTTGTGGTGGCTGCTGGGTTCGTCCGTTGCCTTTTTCATGATTGCTACATGGCTGCTGTACAACGGTCGCCGCTACGGATTGGCCTTTATCTGTGTCATGCTGCAGTTTCTCTGTGCCTTTTTTGCGTACGGGATAGGGCAGTATCCTTATATCTTGGACCCATATATCACCATTCAAAGCGGTGCCACGAACGAATCAATGGGGATAGCGCTTGTGGTAGCCTTTATCGGCGGTCTGTGTCTGCTGGTCCCGTCTCTCATTCTGGTCTTCAGGTTATTCCTGTTTGATGCGGATTATGTAAAAGGCAAAAAATAAAGGAGGGGAGTTATCATGAAGAGGAGAACCGGTCTGATCTCAGAGTATATGTCTACACAAAGGAAACGTCGTGCTCTATTAGTAGGCTTCTCGCTTGCACTCGGTGTAGCCATAACATGCCAGGCCGCTCTGCTCGCGGAAGCCGTCGACAAGATTTTTGTAGAGCGCGTATCCGTTTCATCGGCGGCTGTTATCCTTGGCCTGTTACTGGCTGTCATGGCTGTGCGTACGCTGCTATCTTATGGAAACGGGTTAATCGGCTTGCACATGGCTGCTGATGCCAAGACAACGATGAGGGCCAGAGTGCTGCGGAAGATGACCCAAGCTTCTGTACCCTCGTCACTTCGCGGGCAAACGGGCGGCAAGGTAAGTGTGGCGCTGGATGCGGTGGATGAGGCAGACAGTTATTTCAGCCAGTACATGCCAAGAATGATGGAAGCTGCGATAATACCAATTCTGATATTAATCGTAGTCTTTACCCAGCACAGGAATTCCGGATTGATCCTGCTGTTTACCGCACCCTTTATTCCGATATTCATGATTCTTGTAGGGCTGCAGACCAAGAACAAGGCAGAGGAGAAATTTGCACAGCTCGCCGGATTCTCCGGGACCTTCCTCGACTCTCTTCAAGGGCTGGTTTCGTTGAAGCTGTTCGGCCTTGCCCGTCGCCAGCAACAGGAGATAGAACGCAGCAGTCTGGGGTACCGGGATGCGACAATGGGCATTCTGCGGATTGCCTTTACCAATACCTTCATGCTTGAATCGATCGTTATGCTGGGCATTGGCATTATTGCGCTTGAGCTGGCGCTTCAGCTTCTTGTCTTTAAATCTCTTTCTTTTCATACCGTGTTTTTGATCCTCCTGCTGGTGCCTGAGTTCTACAATCTGTTAAAAAACACGGGAACTGCTTTTCACAGTGGCCGCACCAGCATGGGAGCACTTCGTAAAGTGGAAGAGATGCTTGTAGAAACAAAAGAAGAGAGCGCGGCAGCGGATCAGCCGGCGGCAAGCGAAGGAGGCTTGCACCGGATGCCACCTACCATTGAGCTGAGGGATATCCGGTTTCAATATGCCCCCGATATGTTCGGGCTGTCAGTGGGTTCAATATCATTACAGCCGGGTGAGCAAATCGCCATTGTCGGAAAAAGTGGGGCCGGCAAAACAACGCTGCTGCATCTCATTGCAGGACTGCTTAAGCCGACAGCGGGAGAAGTGCTGGTGAACGGACGCCTGCTTACGCAAATCGATGAGACTTCTTGGTTTGATCACGTCAGTTACATTACTCAGCACCCGTATATTTTTGCCGGTACGTTTGCCGATAATATTGCGCTAGGCGCTGGCAGGAACGTCTCCAGGGCCGAAGTCGTTCAGGCGGCGGAAGCCGCGGGACTTGCTTCTGTTGTGGCTGAACTGGAACAGGGCTACGATACCTTTGTAGGTGAAGGAGGCCGGGGATTGTCAGGCGGCGAGAAGCAAAGGCTTGCTCTGGCACGTGCCTTCCTGAAGCGTCCAGCGGTTATTCTATTTGATGAGCCCACGGTGGGATTGGACCTGCATACCGAACGCGTATTGCAGCGGTCTATTGTTGAACTTGCCGGTAAAGCAACGATGATTACCGTGGCTCACCGCCTGTATACGATCCGCCAAGCCGACCGCATATTGTTTATGGACAAGGGAGAAATACTGGACTGTGGAAGCCATGATGAGCTTCTTGAGCGACTGCCCCAGTATGCTGAAATGGTGAAGGTGGGGAAGGGGGAGCAGCATGAATGAGCTGGCTATTTTGACCAAGGCAATGCTACAGGAACGGAAAGATATCGCTATGGCCATCATTGGGGGATTCATTGCCGGCATAGCGGGGGTGTGCCTCTTTGCAACAAGCGGATATCTGATCTCCCAGACGGTATTTGCCCCTCCGCTATATACCTTGATTGTGCTGACGTCTCTCGTGAAAATACTTGGTCTGGTGCGGGCGGCAGCGCGATATGCTGAACGCTTGTATACCCATCGGGCGACGTTTTCTCTGCTCAGCCGTTTGCGGACAGCTTTTTTTGCCAAGCTGGTTCCTTTGACACCGGGAGTACTAAACAAAAAGCGAAGCGGAGATCTCCTCTCACGTATCGTAGGCGATATAGAAAGCTTGCAGCACTATTTTCTACGAGTCGCCTATCCTCCGGTCATTGTCGTTATGGTGTTTTTGGCCACGGTTCTGTTTACTTCTGCCTTCTCCATCTGGATCGCTTGTTTGTTTGTACTGGGGATGCTGGCAGCGGCATTTGTGGTTCCGGCCGTTGTTATGCTTGGACAGAGGAAGAACCAGGGACGTGTTCGAGAGCAACGCTCGGCGCTTTCCACGGAAGTGACGGAATTACTTTACGGTTTCCGCGATTTAAAAGTGTACGGGCAATTGGAAAAACGCGGGGAGCAGCTTGAGTCCGCCTCTGCGGCATTGACGGCTGAGCAGCAGGCAGCAGCACGGCATTTGCTGCGCGGGCAATCGCTGCATGTATTTGTGACTTTTCTGATTTCCTGGAGCGTGCTGACCCTTGGTGCCTATCTGATTGTGGAGGGTTCGCTTGCCAGTGTGTTTCTCGCCATGCTGGTCATGACATCTCAAACTGTGTTTGAAGAAGCTGCGGCAATGGCCACACTGCCTGCATATAAGCAGGATAGTGAGCATGCTGCCAAGCGGCTTGAGGAAACAGTTAGGGCAGCTGATTTACTGGCGGAGCAGCCAAGCGGAAGACTTTCTGCCGATCAGGCCGTTTCCATTGAGCTGAGCGGTGTATCTTTTCAATATGAAGATGAATGGCGTCCGGCACTCAAGGACGTGTCCCTCCATATTCCATCTGGATCTAAGACCGCCATTGTCGGACCGAGCGGATCAGGAAAAACAACCATTATCGAATTGCTGCTTAAGCTGCGTACACCGGCGGAAGGCCAGATTCGGTTAAATACAACTTCGATTCAAGACCTGGATGAAGCAGGCATATGGCAAGCTGCCAATGTTGTACTCCAGCACAGCCATTTCTTTCGGGGAACCATACGGGATAATCTGCTGCTGAATGAGGAAGCTCATTCCGATGAAGCGTTATCGGCAATACTGAATAAAGTGCAGTTGCCGGATAAGCTCCTGGAAGACATGGTTTATGAGAAAGGAGAGAACCTGTCGGAGGGGGAAAAGCAACGCCTGGCCCTGGCCCGTGTGATGCTAAGGAAAGGAAGGTTATGGCTTCTGGACGAACCAACCTCTTCACTGGATTACATTACCGAGCAGCATGTGCTCAGGCACTTGTTGGCCCAGGCGGCAGGCGATACGCTTATTCTGATCAGCCACCGGCTGACCGGTCTGGAAGCGATGGACCAGATATTGGTCATGGACCAGGGAAGTATCATTGAAGCGGGTACCTATTCAGAGCTAATGAAGCAACAGGGCTATTTTTATGAGATGAAACAAATTGAGCTGCAACTGATAGGGGAAGCCTGAATTGGCTGATAACAAACAAAACATCGATATTAGATGTGACATAAATCACAAATCAGACACAAATGCTTGCGGGGATAGCTACATTGAGCTATAGGCAATGATCTTCCTTTTATTTACACTAAAAGCGTATTCATAAAGGGGAGCTCGCGATGGTAGAACCTGCTGGACCTAATGTATCTTATGCTATAGAAATTTCGCGGTACAGTGGAGGGTATAATCAAACAGATATTTTGAATGAACTAAGCTTTCATGTACCTATGGGTGAATCCGTAGCTATTCTAGGGGAGAACGGCACTGGGAAAACTACTTTTTTTCGCGCGCTTCTGCAATTACTCCCCAAACAAACAGGTGAATTACGTATTCTAGGCCGGCAGGTGTTATCGTCCCGGGACAAACAGTGGGTACGCTCACAGATAGGCTATGTTCCTCAGACGCAAGGAGCAGGCAAATTTCCGATCTCGGCAGAGGATTCCGTTTTGCTGGGCAGGTGGGGGAAATCTTTCAGTTGGGGAATACGACCCAGCAGGAATGATCGTGAGCTATCTAAGTATTATATGGAAGCGTCGGAGGTATCCAAGGATAAGGCGGCGACGATTGAGGTCGATAATACTCCCTACGGTTATATCAAGGCAGCCCGCAAGCTTGCCGCTATCTGGGGAACTGAGGCTGAAGAAAGCAATTGGGAGCAGGATTTGGGTCAATTAACAGCAGAGATCGAACAGGCAGCCCGGCAGCATGAAACTTCTAAGAAAAAAGTAATCTCACAAGTTTATATGACTCCATTGTTGAAATGGCTTGGTTATGAGGTTGTCGGAGAATTCGGTCCAGATGAGATGACACCTACACAATTGGCTAAGCTCGCGGAACTTAAACCAGACCTTATTATTGACAATGTCCATATGCCTCAGGGTTTTAGCGAAATCTCCAAAGAAACGAAACGAATAGAGCTAAGAAGCTATCCCTCTGCCGAGCAAAGAAGCGTCGAGGATATTCTGAGACATAATGCGGAGCAGCTTGGACTATCTAACTAATGTACTCATCTGTAGTACGTTTTATATCCTTTTTATATTGGGAATGATAGAGTGAAAAGCAATTCACACAAGGGGGTGAATAATGTTTATAAACAAAAGGAATCATCTTTTAAGTGTAATTAAAGTTCTACTTTTAATGATGGCGGGCTTGTTATTCATAAGCTTGTACCATTGCAGTACTATCAGTGCAGAGACAAATGCAGATGCGATTCCGCTGCAGCCTATTATCGATGCGGCTCGCAGCGGAGAGGTCATCATGCTGGCTCCGGGAACTTACTCAGGACCGGTTCACATTGACAAGATGCTTACAATTAACGGAAACAACAACAGGGCCACTCTGCTGAACACTTCTGCGGAGGGACAGATTGCAGTGCTGATCCGTGCAGATGGCGTACAGATGACGAATCTGAATATTCAGCAGAATAATGACGGAGAAGCGGCTGCGGTGCAAGTTAAAGCCGACAGGGTTACTTTATCGGGTCTGGCGGTTCATACTGCTGGCTTTGGAATTGTACTCCGTGAAGCGAACAGTGGAGTGATTACGAAGAATAAGATCCGCTGGTTTATTCCGAAAGGGGCTGTACCGGGGACAAGAGGCAATGGTATTGATCTCTACAACTCTCATGGCACTGAGATTAAAGAGAACGAAATCGCTTATCTGCGGGATGGAATCTATCTGGAGAACAGCCGTAATACGGTAGTAGATCAGAATAAGCTCTCCTATTTGCGGTATGGTGTACACTGCATGTATATCAATGGATCTAAGATCATCAACAATGTGGGGGAATACAACATCACCGGCGCAATGGTGATGGGCGTGACCGATGTTGTGGTTTCTGGCAACTCTTTTCGCAAGCAGAGCCAGAATGTCCATTCGCAAGGAATCTTACTCTATGATGTGCGTACCTCAAGTATTGTCAACAATGCTGTAGAGGGGAACCGAGTGGGGATCTATATGCAGCAATCCTCAGACAACATTCTTCAGAACAACCTTGTGCTCAGGAATTATATCGGAATTCAGTTTGAGGATGCGGAAGGCAACCGTTTTCAGCGGAACGGGTTTGTAGCCAATGTCATTGAGGCACAGGCAACCGGGAGCAGAGACAACGAAATGACCGGGAATTATTGGGACGCTTTTGAAGGGCTCGATCTTACAGGCGATGGCGTAAGTGATCTCCCATTTGCCATCAATCCGTTCTACCAGCAATTGATTTCCAACAATGCAGCCTATCAGCTTTTTTTTCAGTCACCGGGTATGACATTTTTAAGCGATATGTACACAAACGGCAAAAGCCAGTGGTCGACTGATCCGGCGCCGTTAATGCAATTGGCGGCAGGTGCGGCTGCGGAGGGGCAAACAGGCGGCGGCCAAGGTACGGTTATGGTAGTGGGTTGGCTGCTGCTGTTTTTATCAGTAATTTCAATCATCTACATGGGGGTATTGAGGATATGAAAAAGTGGAGTGCGATTTTAATAGTGATGTTGGGTTTACTGGTCCTTTCAGCTTGTGGTGGTGGGAAGAAATATGCACCTTTGGCAATAGATGAAGCCGTTGATATTTGCGTCATTTGCAACATGCAGGTTAAGGACGATGCGTTTGCCACACAATTAACTACAAAAGACGGCAAAAATTATAAGTTTGACGATATCGGCTGCATGAACGAATGGAAGGAAAAGAACGGAAGCGAAGATATCGGAATGGATTACGTCCGGGACTATAACGACAAGGAATGGGTTGAATTCAGCAAAGCAAGTTATGTGTATGATGAGTCTCTGCGCACACCTATAGCTTATGGGGTTATCAGCTTTAAGGACGAGACGGCTGCCGAAGCTTTTGTAAAAGAACAAGGTGTGGGAACGGTTTTGACTGCCTCAGATTTAGCTTCCCATGAATGGAAGCAAAATACGGATATGATGAATATGGATATGAACGGCGGGGAGGGTCATATGGAAGAGCATATGTCTGAAGATCAGGAAGGCATGAATACAGACAAAGAGACGGATAGTTAATGATAGCAGACATGCTGCAAGTAGCCCGCCGAGAACTAAAAATGGGATTTCGTAATCCCTGGTCTTATTCTTTTTTGGGTTTGTTCTGCACATTCAGCTTAAGCTTACTGCTGATTAATTCACAGAATGTGGTTGAAGGCTATACGGCCGTCACGGGTTCCATGCTTAGCCTTATTCTGTACCTGCTACCGCTCATGACCTTGTTCCTAGGTTCATTCTCGTTAACCTCGGAAAAGGAAGAGGGTAGCTGGCAGCTGTTGTCTACCTATCCTATCGGGACGATGTCATTTGTTCTGGGCAAATATATGGGACTTGCCGCGGTGCTGCTCATCATAGTTGCTTTTGGGTATGGGCTCATGGGATTGATCAGCGGGCTTCTCGGTATGGCTTTTGATTCCGCTACCTATTTTCTGTTTTTGGCATTTTCCGTGGGACTTGTATTATTGTTTCTGACGATTGCCTTGTTTATCGGATCATTGTCCCGCAACCGTTGGCAAGCCCTGACGATCTCCGTCGCCATATGGTTTTTTGCAGTTATCGGCTGGCCGAGCTTTCTGATCGCCGGTCTGGGCTTGGTGCCCTATCTCTGGGTGAAGCCTTTGCTTGTGGCCTTCACCATTCTTAACCCGGCAGAGCTTGTCCGTCTATTCGTTGTCATTAAGCTGGGCGGAGGTTCAGTGCTGGGGCCTGAGTATTATCAGTGGGTAGAATGGATTGGAAAATCGGGCGGATCTCTGCTGTTTATGGGTGTATGTCTCATTTGGATACTTATCTCTATTCTGTTAGTTTATTGGATATGGGAAAGGGGGCGTTCCCGTGGATAACGCTTTAGTAAACGTCAGCGGAATATCCAAGGTCATCAAGAAGCAGACCTTAGTGGAGGAGATCAGCTTTCAAATCCCTTCTGGCAGCATCCTTGCCCTATGTGGCGGCAACGGGGCAGGCAAAAGCACAGTTCTGCGCATGATTGCTGGTATTCTACAACCGACAACAGGTGAGATTTCCGTCAATGGTCTTCACTGGAGGGAGTCTCGTAAGAAATTCTCCACACAAATTGGATATATGCCGGACGACTACCAATTCACACAAGGTTTGTCCGCAGAAGAAACACTGACGTTCTGGGCAGCGCTTCGCAAGGTTCCTAAACGGAGAGCCAGAGTCGAAGAAGTCCTTGCCTTGGTGGGCCTTGAGGACAAACGCAACCGTCTGGTAAGCACGTTCTCTAAAGGCATGCGGCAGCGAGTCTTGTTTGCCCAAGCGCTGCTGGCTAAGCCGCCGCTCCTGATTATGGATGAGCCGACGAATGGTCTTGACCCTTTCTGGATGAATGGATTTGTAAACCTACTCCAAAAAATCCGGGAAGAAGGGCACACCGTGATTTTCTCAACACATCAGCTGGAAATTGCAGATAAGGCTGCCGATCAGATTGTTTTTCTGAACGCAGGAAGAAATGCTGGTTCGGGCAAAGCCGAAGCATTCCGCGCAGAGTATGGTTCTTTGTATGCTGCCTTTAACCATAGTCTGGGGCTGTCATGAGGCTGCGCAGAATTGTTGCTTTGCTGCTTGTTACCGTCATTGGCGCGGCAATCGTCTGGGTATTCATTAATCATTCCAATCAGGCTCGGGTTGAGGGGATCGAAGAAGGAGCTTCCGCTCCAGATTTTAAGGTTATGACGTTGTCTGGCGAGAAGGTCAGCTTGACAGAACACCGTGGGAAAGTAGTGCTGCTCAACTTCTGGGCTTCCTGGTGCAAGCCCTGCATGCAGGAAATGCCGCTGCTGAATGAAATCCATCAGTCCTCCAATTCCCAAATAGAAACCTTGTTTATAAATGTTGGAGAATCTAAGGGTACGGTATCTGAATATATGAAAGAACGCCAGTTTTCGTTCCCTGTCGCTATTGACGTTACCGGTAAAATCTCGACGGTCTTTGGAGTTACTGCGCTTCCCTCTACCTTCATTATTAATGAAGAGGGAGAGATAGCAAAGATTAGGCTGGGCGAAATCGACGATTTCACCTTGCTGCAGCAATGGCTGGCGGATGCGAAGGTTACACAATAATGGAGTTGCTTCAAAGAGCTCAAAGATGGCTGTCGAAGCCATCTTTTTTGCGTGCACAAAAATGTGGATTTTATCATATTTTAATTGAATAGCTCGTACATGCATGGATAGAAATACAAGCCCTCAAGTAATCTACGTCGTTTGGTTCTAATAATGGACGAAGCACACCGTTTAACCGAATTCCATTATAGTTGGCTAATGGACATCTATAATGCACTTATTCAGAAAAAAATCTCCATGACCGTTATCTCTGTTGGGCAAGAAGAACTTTTGACAAGACGTACTTTATTTCTCGAGCAAAAGAAGTCGCAGATAATTGGACGTTTCATGACCCACGAACATCATTTTTTTGGCATAAGAACTGTGGAAGATATGCAGCTGATTCTAAGTGGTTATGATTCTCCTGAAATATCTTCTTATCCAGAGGGAAGCGGATTGAGTTTCAGTCAATATTTCTTTCCAGAAGGATATCTAAAGAAGGAACGACTCGAGAAGGAGGCAAGAATGTTATTCAGTCTTTTCGGAGAAATGCGCAAAGAACATGGAGTATCTGCAGCTTTGGAAATTCCAATGGAGTATTTTTCATTCACTGTAGAGAATGCTTTGAAAAAAAACGGAGCTCATGGTGATCAACATTTCTGGATAAATAAAGCGCAATGGAGAGAAGCTATTGAAATGTCAGGTTATGTAGAATCAGAAATCTACATGGCCCTTGTTTAATTTGGATGGAGGTACTACAATGCAAGCAATTTGGAGAAATGAATGGATTCATGAATATGAAACTCCCTGGTCAATATTTGGAAAATTTTCACTGACAAATCGAATAGAACGAAATCACCTTATGAAATATCTTGGAAATAATGAAGTAAAATCAATTAAAAATAATTTAATTGGTGAGAAGCGGAGAGAACTTTTTGAATTGAGTGGATTTTCCGAAGAAATGCTAAATGTAATGTTTGACTATAATCTCGTTGATTTCACAAAAAAAACGATTGATGCGATAACTAAGCCTCTAATCAATACTAACTTTCCTAAACAGTATTGGTTTTTTAAACACTTAAGATGGTGCAAAGAGTGTCTTTCATATGGATACCACAGCTGGTTGCATCAATTTATACTGTTAAGTCACTGTCCTTATCACAATTGTGATCTTTTTGATAAATGCCCAGGTTGTGAAAATGAACTTCCATTCACTTACTCCAATAAATCATTGGATACGCCCTTTACATGTAAATGTGGCAATAAATTAGCGGATTTTAATAATACGATGTGGAGTTCCTGGAACATCAGACTCAAAGTCACTAACAAATCTACAATAGAATGGCTATCGGAAGAAACAGAGCCAAGACAATATAGCTTTCATTTCATACCAGAGATGTGTCATATAGACTTATTAACTCAAGCCTCGCTACCTTCTGCTACACGATATTTTGAAAAAACTTCAAGTGATCTAATTACTTTAAATGAATTCAATGAATACTGTTATTCAAACAACTTTACAAGAGATTTATATAGCCGGAATGTAAAGATATATTATACTGCAAATCGTTATTTGATCAAAAAATATTTAACGGAACATCGAAAATGTATCGAGCAATTTGCGCATCTTCTCAGAGAAGATAATAAAGAGTTTCCTACTATATGCCCTTTAGCATATGGGTATGTGAACTGGAGAAAGTATCTTTTAAAGAAAGATCATTTTTATAGTATAAACACAAGAAGTAATGGTACAACTTTACATGGAGGAAACTCAGGCTTTGAAATGATGACTAGTGCAATTCAAAGTGAAGTTAAGAAGCTACTTCAAACCATTGTTAAACAGAGCAAAGAGAAGGGGATAAATAGTAATATTTTGTTGTGGATTCACGATCAATGGGTTTCTAGGTTTGCTATACTATTTTTTTGCAACTGCTTAAAATACTCAGAGTTAATATTAGAACAACAAACTAAGATTAGATGGCTAGAAATACTTGAATTAACAAAATCAGAATTTAAAATTGCTTTCAAGATAATAGAATCAAAAGAAAAAATAAAAATAGATGTTTTATATAAGAACCAGAATATTGCTGATTTTAATCAACATAATAGGTATAAGTGTCCATATACGACCTTAAAGAAAAAAAGAGCAATTTCAAAAATGAGATCGTATACACCAATGCGAATCGCATTGAATTGGCCAGAAAACAATGCCTTAAAGGATTACGTAGATTCATTTGTAAAAAAACATGACTAAACGCCAATCAAAATGCAGTAAAAAACACTTTAAACGACTGTAAACAACCGATTATTTACGGTTGTTATTTTTTTTGCATTACATTAGAAAGGGGAGATCGGCAATGGGACCAAGTTCTTGTCCTACAAGGGACTATGTTCTTGTCCACCGACAGTTGTTTGTGTTGTCCTAAAAGGGAGAGTATATATCAACCCACATACATATGTACAAAATACGGGTTTTGTGAATAAGTATCAAGTAAATAAATCGGACCAGCCTAATTCAGCCATTTTTGCATCTGATCCGGCTTATTATGCTTTTGGTATTATAAATGATATTTTACTACTCTTTATCATTTTTTTAGAATATTTAATTTCTTTTACCTGCATGATACTTTTCATTTATTTAATGTGTTCATTCAATACGATATTCTGTAATTAGACTGTACTTGGTTATGTAACTCGAATCGTCTGAATTATCTAATGAATTTCTCCGGATCAAAAGTCCCGCAATCAACTTTCTTTCATAGATTGCGGGACTTTTATGTAATTTTCATACTACAGGATTTATTTATCTTGAAGTTTATTAATTAAAGCTATTACCCGGTTATTCTTTGTTTCTTCCTTTTTAGCTATTTCAATATAATTTATCTGCTCTCGCTTAATGTAATCAGGCTGAGTTAGGAATGTATTCAGTATGTGGTGATCTTCAAGGCTTTTTGAAATGTAATCAGGCAAAACAATATTACGGTTCTCCTCACATTTTTTAAGAACTACATGGAGTTTGTCACCGAGCTCTTTATGTACTGCTCTTCGAATAAATTCATTATAAACAAAATAATGCCCATTTTTTGACGGCAACAACGTATGGTCAAACTCGTGCCCGTCAACGGAGATTTGAACAGATACTTTACCATTAGTATCGAATACTTCCCTTACTGAATATGGGAAATAAACTACTTTCCATTTCATTTTACCTTCCAGCATCTTTATCTCACTATCAAATTCATAAACCATATTGAATAACACTCCTCATTGTAAAGAAGCTGATTTCTATCACTCACGTTATCATAGCCACTTTACTGCTTCTAGGTGGTTCGAATTCAGTATATTGTTGCAATAACCTATATGATGTTGAACATGTCGGATCTGCATTAGGATTACATCAGTTTTAGTTATTTCTTCGAATAGTACACATGGTTCCAATAATCTGTCATCAGTAAGTTCATCCAAAAACCTACGGGCCAGACTCAATATCTCCTCAACATACTCCGTCATTTCCTCTTTAGTAGGGTAGTCAGAGCACTCCTTATCTAGGGCTTCTGTTATATCCTTGCCGAAGTCAGGTATTTTGAATTCTTCCTCCTTCTGCTGCCTAAACCAAAATTTCATACTGGTTGTAGCATGAAATATCTGCTTCCAGTATTTTTGCTTGGCATCCATCCAAAAATCATCAGGACATACTTCGATAAGTTGCTTCAACATTTCTAACGTCGGTTCAAACTGTCTTCTTAAGACAGCTACCATCTTGTCACTCATGCTCATCAACTCAATTCTCATAATTTAGTATTGAGACTATATTCTTGATTTCAACAACAAAACCTTCTCATTCTCAGCAGTGCTATTGGCAAATTTGTGAACCCCTAAACTAGCTCTACCGAATATGTATTTCAAATAGTTTCCTGATCACTTCGGCGTTCCTCGCTCAGTCTGAATCGCCTTTCAACATTCAATTTACGCGATCTAATAAGCACTCTTATACACGGAATAAAGTAAAACAGGCTGCCTCTATGGCAGCCTGTCGTAGTTAATGTTATTTCCGAACCGAAAAAATGAACTTCTCCAATGATCCTATATCGGTAATGCTCTGATTACAAGCATCGCTCTCCAGACATACGTACTGGCCAATAGAAGAAATATTATCCGGCGAAGCGTTCGCTGGCTTGGTCTTAACCGTGAGGAATGCAAGCTCTTGATGACGATTACAGAACAAGCAGTACCCTTTCTTGTTAGTGGGCGTGATTCTTCCCTCGATACCAATGAACTGTCCTTCAAACGGATAGACAATGAATAATTTGTTCGTAGCTATGTCTACCCAACTCAGATACGTTACATATCGGAAGTCGATAGATCCTAAGTCAGGCACCTTCAGCTTCTTATTCTTAGGGAATAGTTTCTGAATCTGCTTCAACGTAATTGGTGGAAATGGCTCCAGATAGGGTTCTAATGCGCTCAGAAATCTCTGGAAATCATATGCACTTTCGAAGGTCGTTATTTGTTCCAGCATTTGCTGCTGATAATTTGTAAGATTAGGAATGGCTTCAATAATATTCGCAGCTGCACGATATCTTACAGTCTTCAAGACGTTTCGATCCGCGACGGTTCGCAGCGTTTTCTGCAGAAAATCCGTTTGTTTCTTAATGACGTTATATTGATGGTTTCTAATAAATGGTGTATTCATAGCTCTTCAGCCCCTTATTTTTTATATAAAAACATAAGGGGCAAAGCCTATTATTAGAAACGATAAAGTCAAGGTTGGGCGATCGTATCCATCCTACCGCCCCCACGCAAAGTATCGCCCCAGATTAGGCTTTGCATGAGGACTTCCTAGCTAATGAGCAATTCTGCTTTGCCATCAGTAAAACCCCCAATCAAATTCACATGTGAAAAGTATATCAAGAAACCCCAGGAGGTGCAATTTTTCTGTTTCCCTCACACCTATTTTAATACCAATACATGTAAGTGGTATCAAGATAAAAAAACTCCCCGCTCTCTTGAAAATGTACCTGTAAGCTTCAATTCCTCTCCGCTCTGCATACTCATACCTCAGCTCAAATGGAGATAAGCTCTTTATAAAGAAAAACCTGAAGCTCTGCTTCAGGTCCTTTTCACATTCGGTGTACCTTCTATCATTTGGTACTCGTATCCATGGACTCCCTTGTAATACTCCGGATACATTTCTCCGCCACAGTGCTCACAGCTAAATTGGGGCGGAGTCATCGGATCTCCTCCGTCCATTCGATCAAAATCGCGCACGACCTTTTGCGGGATTTCCTCCGTTTGCTCACACTCCAAACAGACATAGTTGACTACCTCTTTGTTCGGTAGACCGCCTCCCATGCCTCCGGGCTCTCTTTTCTTCTTTTTCACGGGCTTTCGTTTCTTCGATACGGGTGAGATCTTCAATCATCCTTTCTAAACAACCTCGTGTTCGCTCACAAGCTGCATATCTTATCGTCAGTTTTCCTTCGTTTAGACAGACTTCTCCCTTAAACTCATAATAGCATTCACACTTGGGACAGACCATCGGATCTGTTCCGCTTCCTTTTTGGATTCGTTCTCTCCATTTTCTTCGCTTGAGCTGTCTTTGCGCACGCACAATCCACTTCCGGGCCTCTTTTTGCCAGCGGGTCACGAGCTTTTTGCTGATTTTCTTCAGCTTCCGGGAATACACCCCATAGTACCGGATCGTTTTAAAATGTTCATCTGGTATATGTCGGATCACTCTCGCGATGAATTCCTCTACCGTCACTTGCTCTGTCTTTTCTTCCCCGCTTTTTTTATCGTAATAGCTAAAGACGACGTGCTCTCCGTCGTAAGACTGAATTCGCTTGAGCGCAATCGCAGGTCGCTTGATATACCGTCCAATGTAGCCCAACTGATTTTTGACGTTTCCTTTTTGCTTCGGAGCATGCACATAAAAGCCTTCTCCATTCGCGGAATAGGCTTGCTGTAGTCTCGACTGCACCTGTTTCTTTTCTTCGGCGTTCAAGCTTTTTCGGATCAGCTTCAGCACCACCGTTTGCCATTGTTTCCTCAGCATTTCAAAGGGGACGTAATCATACGTCTTCCATTCTCCACTTTCCTTCATCCCCCCCCATGGTCACCAGCATATGCACATGAGGATTAAAATTCAGACGCGAACCAAAGGTGTGCAGCCCTGCAATGATTCCCGGGGTCACCTTATGTTTTTTTTTGAAATGTTCTTGAATGATTCGTACGGCCTCGTCCATAAATTCTTTCAGCATTTTTCGATGCAGCAAAAATACGCTCCACAGTCCCTCATCGATCGTAAAGACGACATGCCGATGATTGACTTGAAACACATCCTCCAGAAGCAACCGGCTCCATTCTTCTGTTTCTCCACAAGAGCATGTCGTGCAGAAACGTCCCTTACAGCGGTACGGAACTCTCCGGATGTCGTGGCAGCCTTCGCACACCAGAATCTTGAATCCATGGCGTGGATCTCCACAACTCTGGAACTTCTGCACTTCTTTGATCACATTGGGCCGAATGTGTTCTTTATGCTTTTCTACAAAAGCGTCCCAGTGCTGATGTTTATCGAAAAAAATCTGCTTCAGAATATTCGAGTCCATTTCTCTATTTTAGCAAAAATTTAAATAAGGGGTAAGCTTCGCTTCCCCCAAAACATATAAATTCTTATCTTTCAATAAAGGGACCGCATAAATTATGCGGTCTTTTTGGCATGTTATCTGTAGTAGTCAATGAGTGCATCACTCAAGCTAAATTTTACCATCCCCTCCCATGCTCCAGTTCAGTTGACTGACGTTCTAAAAAGGTTTACATTTAAATAGTTAAACCATATTAACTATTAAAATCTTTAAAGTATATTTTTGAGGTGATGACTACTGGACAAGCAGGATCAGCTATCTTATTTAATCAGCCGCCATATGTTGACACTGGTAGCGAGCTACACCAAATTACTGGACAACAATTTAACGGCGCCCCAATATTTTATTTTGCAGACCCTGGCGAAGTATGACATGCAGACCAGCTCCTATTTTGCCAATGTGCTGGGTGTAACGCTCTCCGCCATCACCAATTTAAGCAGTAAGCTCGTTCAGAAGGGATATATTGAACGTGTGGTATCTGAAACTGACAGGCGCCAGGTGCACTTGAAGATTACAGACCAAGGGCGTAAAGTCGAACAACGGATGCTGGAACGGTACAAACAGCTGACAGACGGATTATGGAGTGAATTTTCCGGCACAGAGCTGGACCTTCTCATCCATTCTTATCAGAAAATGATCGATCATTTAGAGCTGAATATGAACATAACCAATACACAGTCACAGGAGGAATAACACATGGGAAGATTAGATCATAAAGTAGCGGTAATTACTGGAGCAGCCGGCGGGATGGGTAAAGCAGACGCCCTGCTGTTCGCCAAAGAAGGCGCTAAAGTTGTAATTACTGACTTACAGGAAGAGAAGCTGCAGGAGGTTGTCCAAGAGATCCGGGAAAACGGCGGCGAAGCCATTGGAATAAAGCAAAACGTTGTCTCCGAAGAGGATTGGGCACGGGTCGTTGATGAGACCTTGAAGGCATACGGCCACATCGACATTCTCGTCAACAACGCCGGTGTTTCTGATCCGACTCCATTTATGGAACAAACCGTGGAACGCTGGGAGAGAACGATGAGCATCAATGTAACCAGTATTTTCCTCGGACAAAAAGCAGTCATTCCGCACATGATCGCAGCCGGCGGCGGCTCGATTGTCAACATCTCTTCGATCGCCGGGTTGACCGGCGGAAGCGGCGCAGGTCCATACACTGCCAGTAAAGGTGCCGTACGTATGCTGACCAAGGCCACTGCTGTAGATTATGCCAAGCATAACATCCGCGCCAACTCCATACATCCAGGCTATATCGAAACTCCAATGACCGAGGATCTGCTCAAGGATGAAAAAATGAAGCAGTGGTTCTTCGCACAGACTCCGCTTATGCGCCTGGGCACAGCTGAGGACATCGCCAAAGGCGTCCTGTTCCTGGCTTCGGATGATTCCTCCTATATCACAGGCGTTGAGCTGCCAATCGACGGCGGATACTACGCCAAATAAATAATTATAGGGCGCGATTCTGCATTTACAGCAAGCTGCATTGCACACCAAAGACCCAGGTTGACGGACTATCCTCCGCTCCCGGGTCTTTTTTCGTTTGAAATCTGTTTACCCCTATCCTTTATTACCTTTGTTCGTTCATCCGCCTCACCCTCATGCTGCACTGCTCAGCTTGCGCACAACCTCCTGGCTGTACTTTCTCTTGGTCATGGTATAGAAGCTGAGCTGAAAGACAAAGTAAACTGCCACTACAAGTGTTGTATTCTTCATAAACTCCGGTAAAATATCCGATCCGCTCATCACATGCGTAATCAGATAGATAAATGAGTATCCGAAGATACTGCCAAGCACCAGCGGTACAAAGAAAGTAATCAGCAGTTCGGCAGATACAACACTTCTAACCTCCTTTTCGCTGATTCCGATTTTATACAACTTTCTAAAAAAGACTATAGCATTGCCCATCTCCGTGTATTGCTTGAAATACAGCACCATCCCGCCGGCCGTAAAGAACAGAATGCCGATCAGCGAGGTTACGAACACAAATAGCGAATAGTTCTTTTTCAATTCTTTGTAAGCATCCAGCTTCGAAGCGACAGGGAACAGTGTCCCGCTTCCATCCGGGTCTCCTGCATCCAGTGTATGCTTAAGCTGCTGCAGAACCTTCTCTGTTCCTCTCCACGAAGCAAAATCCACTCCGTAATGTGTGCCGATTGCTCCAGAACCGACCTTAGACAGCATTTCTTTGTAATCTTGGTCATTGACGATAATCCCCGAGCTGGACGGATACGTACTTGCTGTAGCGAACCAGCCGCCATGATAGGAAGCCTTCACTGTATAGCTGAACGCTTGACTGCCGTCACTCAGCACTAACGCTGTTCCTGGCTCTACACCATGCATCCCGGGCTCCCAGGCCGTAATAATGTTTACAGCTTCCCCAACTGGAACTTCTACGCTTTCCCCAGTCAACAGATTATACATTTGTTGCGAGATCACCGGCTTGCTATGCAGAACATCGTATTTGCTGCCCTCCCGGTTCATAGCGAGACTTAAAAAGGTGGTCGTCTCCATCGTCTTGAACGGTTCCGAAGACCCCTTCAGCAGCTCTTGCAGCTGTTCGTTCCCTATAGCGTGAATACCGCCTACCGACACAAACTCAATATCGTAGGGATTCCTCTCGGCGATACTTCCCGACAGCTGAAGCAGTGAAAAGGGCGACGCTACCAGAAAGATGCTCATGCCGCTGAGAATGCTGAGAATGAACATGATCCGTTTGTTCTGGTTGAATTTATGATGAATCTCCGTGATAGGCAGAATATGATGGTAATAAAAGCTTTTGTTCTTTAAGAGGCCGATCAGTGTATTTCCCAAATGCGCGATCACCATGTATATCCCTGTAAAACACATAAGGATATAAGCAAGAATTAGGAAAGGGTTCGAATTGAGATTCTCCTGATTGGCAACAATGACGAGAAATATTGTGGACAAAAGAACCAGCAGGACTCCTGCGATTCCGAGCTTAACGGCATTACGGTTCATGGAATTATCAAGCATGCGAGAATTCTTCATCAGGTCAGAAAGCTCCAGCCGGCTGAGCTTCACACTCGACAGTGTCTGCGACACGGCGAATATGCAGGTAAAGACCCCTACAGTTGTAATAAAGCTTGCCGGGCTCAGGGAATACGCAACCCCTTTCAGTTCAAGCAGGTCAATCGCCGAATTCTGAAACAGTCTGGAGAAGATCGTGCCGGTAATAATGCCTAGTAACAGTGAGAACAGGTTGATCATCAGATTTTCCAGTGCGGTGATTTTCTTCAGATCGTTCTTATGCATACCTAGTGACATGAGGATGGCAAACTCCTTGCTCCTGGCCTTGATGAATGAGGAATGAGCGTAATGGATGAAAAATACCGAGAACAACGTCAGCGCGGCCAGGCTCATTAGAAACACAATCCAGATCAAATCATCTGCGGACTCCTTACGGATGCTTTCGTTAAAGAATAGCGCTGCATACAGGAAAAAAATCGTAATCGCAAAAGCGCTGCAGATGAAATAAGAGAAGAAATTCCTGAAGTTCCGTTTAAAATTTTTGATCGCGATATCTTTAAACGTCATTTCGTTCCCCTCCGATAATTGCCAGGCAATCAAGAATCTGATCAAAGAACTCTTTGCGGACACCATTGCTGACAATCTCCATGCAGATAGCTCCATCCTTGATGAAGATAATCTTTTGGCAGAAGCTCGCGGCGAAGGCATCATGGGTAACCATCAGAATGGTGCTGCTGCGTTCCCGGTTCATGGTCTCCATACATTTCATGACAGCGTTCGAAGACTTGGAATCGAGATTGCCTGTAGGCTCATCGGCGAAAATAATGTCCGGATCATTGACGAGCGCCCGGCTGACCGCAACCCGCTGCTGCTGGCCTCCGGAGATGTTGTACGGATACTTCCCGGCAATGCCGTCAATGTCGAACAGCCGCATAATTTCTTCGCTTTTTGCCTCCATATGCGCCTTATCCTGTTTGTCGAGGATCATCGGCAGCATGACATTTTCCTTCAAGGTCAGACTGTCCATTAAATTGAATTCCTGAAACACAAAGCCGAGATGATTGCGGCGAAACAGCGCCATTTCATTTTTATCGAAAGCAGTGATGTTCTTTCCGCCGATATATACCTCTCCGTGGCTTGGTTTGCCAATTCCACTGAGTATATTCAGCAGTGTCGTCTTGCCGCTGCCGGAAGGCCCCATAATGCCGATAAATTCCCCCGCTTCCATATTAAAACTGACGGAATCCAGCGCGACTGTAGCATTCTCCCCATTTTGAACACCATACACTTTCCTAACGCTTCTTACCTCCAATACACTCATGCTGCGTTCCCCCCTTGACCGGAATAGACTCTGCCATTCATCTCAGTTGTTACCTCCATTGTATTGAAGCGCATAAGGGTTATCCATTCATTTGCGTTACGTTATCTTTCATTTTTGAAAGGTAGGTAATCCTCACCTCAGTACCCCGCCCTACCTTTGACTCAATCTCCAGCGGATGTCCCAGCTTCCTGGCAATTTCAGAGCAGACGTATAGGCCGATGCCAGTCGCCTGATGCTGTGACCGCCCATTTTTACCGGTGAAGAACGGCTGAAAGACCCGCTGCAGATCCATCTTGTCTATACCGATGCCTTCATCACGGATGGAAAGCACCGTAAGCGCACCAGCCTGTTCAATATGGAAAACAATTGGCTTGGACCTTTCCTTGGCATCCGAATATTTAATGCTGTTAGAAATAATCTGCTCCAGCATGGCACTGTTCCATTTGCTGTCTGTCGTGACTCTTATATTCTCGTACGGGCATTCCACCACAGGATATACGTTGTTGTAGATGTATTGATTGCGCTTGCTGTTAATGATACTTCTCAGCGACTCTAGCAGATTGATATTCTCCGGGTTATAATCACGGGTAAACTGCTCCAGCCGGAAGAACTTCAGCATCTGATTGAGCATAGAGAACATACGTTCTTTTTCTTCTTCAATGTGCTTTAGGGCTACCTCTTCACCGGTTCCGTTCAGCTTATGATTCTGCAGGATCAAATCTATGACTGACAAGGGCGTCTTCATATTATGTATCCATTGGGATAGAAAGGCATGCGTGTTCGCTGCCTGCGTCTGCACCTCGTGGAGTTGTTCCTGATAGGTATGATGAATGCGCTGGATTAATGTGATAATGGCCAACTGCTCGCAGGAGTAGCTTTTATCTTCAATATCAACATTCTCGGTCAGCATCATGATTTCTTTGCGGGTTGAGCTGTATTTAATAAACCGGAAGATCATAAATACGAGATAGAGATACAGATAAATGCTGAACATATACATAAGCTGGATGCTTCCGCTAATGTAATGCTTGCAGTAAAGGCTCACCAGGAGGTGGCTGATAAAGTAGAACAAAGTAATCCCTAGATGATCCCGCATAAAATCCTTGAACAATCTAACGTTCATCAGACGAGCCTCCCATCGAAGAGGAATCAAAGATGTAGCCCACCCCTCGCTTCACCTTGATCACATCCTGAAACCCGAGGCTGAGCAGCTTGTTCTTGACCCTTGTTACGTTGACGGTCAAAGTGTTGTCCACCACAAAGTGAACATCATCCCACAGCTCCTCCAGCAGTTCTTCGCGGGTAACAATCGTATCCCGTTTCTCCAGCAGCTTCTTCAGCAGCTTGTATTCGTTCTTGCTCAGCTCCTCCACTTTACCACTCCGGGAAATACTGAAATTGCGGTCATCCAAAAGAAAGGGCAGTGCAGCTTGCACCGCTTCCGGCTTATTCGCATACTCTCCATACCCTCTGCGCAGAATTGCCATGATCTTGGCCAGCAGCACCTGAACATTCAGCGGCTTTACGATATAATCATCCGCACCGAGCTCCATACAGAGCACCTGGCTGGCTTCTTCATCTCTGGCGGATATGATCAGGATCGGTACAGTTGTTTTCCTTCTGAAGACACGGCAATAATAAAACCCGTCGTAGTACGGGAGATTTAGGTCGAGCAGCACCAGCTGCGGTGCCTCCTGCTCAAACAGAGCCTCTACGTGCAGAAAATCTTCAACTGCCACTACTTCATAACCATATTTACGCAGGATATCCGTAAGTAACGTCCGGATCCGGGTATCATCTTCAACAATCATGATCTTGAACAAAGCGCCACCTCTTTCATCTACCTCTGTCATCAAAAAATCTCATATTTCCTTCGAAATAGATATGATAATAAGCATCACCGTTGAAACAGCAATCTTGCTCTAGAGCCTTACGAGGTCTGGCTGAAGCTGAATCCGGATACTCCGACTGCGGAGTTATATCAAGGGATTGAATCTGCGAAGCTTAATCTTACCCATATAGTCAGCACCAGAGAGGAGCTGGTCCGCTCCAAAAACGATCCCTTCCTCATGGCGCTAAACGGCATTCTGACACTTGGCTTCCTGATCTCGATCCTTGTTACGTTTGCCGGATTTTTGCTGTACTGGATTCTTTCGTTGAAAGGCAGAACACTGCAGAATGGCATTATGCGGGCGATGGGCCTTTCACTACGGCAGTTGATCGGCATTTTGGTCAAAATCTACAAGGCAGCCGATCTGGAAGTATTTGCGCTGCAGGGCCTCGTTCTGCAGGTGGAGGCCGGAGAGCTGATGGCGATCATCGGCAACAGCGGCAGTGGCAAATCCACCCTGCTCAATATGCTGGGCGGGCTGGACCGTCCCTCCGCAGGCAGCCTTAGTGTGGACGGCAAAAACATGCTGAAGATGAGCGACCGCGAGCTGGTCCGTTATAAGCGGGAAAGCATCGGCTTTGTGTGGCAGAACAACGCACGCAATCTGATCCCTTATCTGACAGCTCAGGAAAATGTGGAGTTGCCGCTTCTGCTTAGCGGCCGCCGCAGCCGTGAACGGGCTTCTGAGCTGCTGGAGGCTGTCGGCCTCACGTCCCGAAAAGGCAATAAGCTGAATCAGCTCTCCGGCGGCGAGCAGCAGCGGGTGGCCATCGCGATTGCGCTGGCCAATAACCCCAAGCTGTTGCTGGCCGACGAGCTGGCCGACGAGCTCGATTCCCGGATGTCGGAGCAGATTCTAGATCTTTTCCGGGAGTTGAACCGGAAGTAGGGCATCACGATCGTCATTGTGACCCATGACCTGATGCTGGCCCGCAAGGTCGGCCGTGTAGTCTCCATCCGTGACGGCAAAACCTCCTCGGAAATGCTCCGCCGCGTTTCTTACACAGAAGAGCTTGAAGAACTGGAACGCGGTATGGAAGCAACCGCTGCAGCCGGGCAGAACTCCCATGTGGAGTATGCCATCCTTGATAAAGCGGGACGGCTGCAGGTTCCGGCGGCTTACCTGGAGTCGTTCGGCGCCAAGGACGCCAATAAGGTGAAGCTGGAACTGGCCGATGGGAGCATCGTGCTCACCCCGTCGGATGTCCCTCCCCAAAACGGCGGAGAAATCTGTACGGATTAAGGGATTACATTGAGCAGAACAATACGTTGCCCAGTATCTAATTGATTAGTCACATAGCAAAGTGGCCTCCCGGGAGGCCACTTTTGCACTGCTGTTCAAAGAAAATAAACTAACGATTGATCATCCAATGTGTCTCTAGTAATCAAGGGAGATGTTGAATGGAAAAATCTTGATATCTACTCCACTAATAGAACGCTGCAAGAAATTTCTGATGTAGCACATTTAAGTGTTTCGGAGTGCAAACGTACTTTCAAGAAAACAATTCATATGACCCCGTATGACTACTTAATTAAAAATCATGGAATAAACACCGCTAAACCGCCAAATGTACTGCACCGTCTTTGTAAATATCTACTCTTTGCGCGCAGAGCAGCATGCCCAGTCCATTAGCTTGACCTTTTTCTCTTAAGTCCTTCTCTCTGCGTTCCCAGATTTCTCTGTCATGGATAATATCATATAAATAGTTGCTCTCGGAATTAGCAGCTTCCATCTCTTCAACGAAGATGAAGCTGCCTGGAAAAAGTGCCTTGAACCACTCAACCGCTTCCGTATGTGAGCTGAATACAGGGAGATCCTGTTCAAACCGCTCCGACAAATAACGTTGCTTCAGCCTGCCGATCCTTACATAATATTCATCAAGCGTTTGTGGAGTAATCATATCAAAGCCCCCTTATGCTTCACTAAAAACTTTTTCCAAAAATATCATGTTCCTCAGCGGAGGGATATGATATTCTTCATTCTCGGGCAACAACAATCACTGGCTGATTGTTCACGACTGAGCATGACGGGTATTGAAATGTAGAGAATACACCACACCATTTATAATAGGGAGGCTATATCTTTGGAAAATACGGATTGGATCTCACTCGCGGCACTGATACTAACGATGCTGCTCATGCTCAGGGTAATCAGTCTCAATAAGCGAGTCAACGAATTGCAGGCACAGCTGGAACGGATCGACAGCCGGTCAGCGATGGATGGAGGTTTTATCAAGACGGGGATTGCTGCCCCGACGCCGCAATTTGTGCAGAATATGGATTTAATGCCGGATTTGGAGAACAGGCTGCGCCTGCTGCTGGCCGAAGGCAAGAAAATCCAAGCCATAAAAGTACTGCGTGAAGCGCGGAACTTATCCCTGAAGGATGCCAAAAATTATATTGATGATATGGAGCGGGGGAAATAAGGAATGCTGTACCCCCTTGAATCAGAAACGGCTGCGCCCTCCTAAAAGGAATGGCGCAGCCGTTTCTTTGATAGTATAGATAATCCTATATATCCTTACTCGTGAAGATACGCAACGAAATCAGATAAGAGCCAAATAGGATGATAATATAGGCCAGACCGCTGATAACCGGGATCAGAATGCTCTCGGTCTTGCCCGTGCTAACCCAGTTCGCCAGATCAGGTAACCATGCCAGGAGCTTGGTCAAAGCGGCGAAATTAAGCATAATTAACATGATAAAAATAAAATTGACCACCTGAGTCCCTTTTTGGCCCAGCCAGTAGTGCAGCGGCAGGTACACTGCGGCTAGCAATGGGAAGCTAGCAATGCACAGGGCAAGCTCTCTCCAGGCAATGGGCTCTGTTGCCCGACCGGCAAAGAAAGCAACACCATACAGCAGCAAGGTACAAGCTAAACTGAGCAGGCAAGAAGGAAGCAGCACCAAATATTTGGCCATTACAATCTGCTGCCTCGGCATAGGAAGACTAATCAGGAATTTCTGATTGTTCTGCTGCACATCCACTGTACATGAATTGATTAGAATCAGCATGGCCGGAAACAAGGCGAACATGGTGTAGTTGTCAAAGTTGGTGTAGCCCATAATGATGTAGTATGGAACAAGCAGCAGCAGGAATTTTTGCAACAACATGAAGTCTTTACGGATCAGATGCAGCGAGTTATACATGCACATCACTTCCTTTTACAGTAAAATACATGATTTCCTCCAGCGTTGGCGTCTCGCAAATTGCATTGTCCTTGAAGTAGCGCTCCCCCTCTGCCCGGTTCCCGATCAGTCCCTCGAAGCCAAGCGCACTTTCCCGAATCCCAAGGAACAAGCGGCGGACATCGCGGTCAAGCAGCTCCTTGCCGCCTTTGACCAGCAGATATTTTTCCGTCAGCGCTTCCTTCATTTCATTAAAGACCATCTTCCCGTCATTGATAAAGATGATATAATCCGCAATCCGGTCGAGATCTGTTGTGTTATGCGTGGAGAACAGAATCGACTTCTTCTCATCCTGAATATGTTCAGTGAGCAGATCCAGCATTTCTCTGCGGAACACAGGATCTAGACCCGATGTAGGTTCATCCATAATGAGTAAATCGGCTCCATGTGACAAGGCAATCGCCAGCGAGAATTTAATCTTCATCCCCTTAGACAAATCCTTAATCTTCTTGCCTGGCGGAAGCTTGAACAGCTCCTGGTATTTCAAGTATGTATTCTCATCCCAGCGGCTGTAGAAAGGAGCAATAATCTTCTTCATCTGCTTGACGGTGAGCTGCTCGTAGTAAATATTCTCATCCGACACATATCCGATTCTGCTCTTGATGGCCGGTTGATGCTCCTGGTTATCAAGTCCGAATAGAGTGATCTCTCCCTGATCCGGATGAACCATGCCCATGATCATTTTAATCAGCGTTGTTTTGCCTGCTCCGTTCGGGCCGATCAGACCGGTAATATACCCTTCCTTCATCGCCAGTGAAATGTCCTGCAGCGCAAAACGGTCATAACGCTTGTGCAGGTGACTCAGCTCTATACAGTTACTCATCCCTTCTCCTCCTCATATAGCAGTTTCAGCATGTCCACAATCTCGGCGTATTGGAGTCCAAGCGCCCTGCTCTCATCAATGACATCCTTCAGCTTAAGCTCCATAATCCGCAGCCGCTGCTCCTTGATAAATTCCTGATCAGCCCCGGACACAAAGGAACCCTTACCGACAATGGAATTGATCAGCCCTTCTCTCTCCAGTTCCTCGTATGCCCGCTTCGTCGTGATGACACTGATCTGCAGCTCTTTGGCCAGCAGGCGGATAGACGGCAGCGGTGTCCCGGATACCAATTCACCCTGTAGAATCAGTTGGCGGATCTGCCCCACAATCTGGGCGTATATCGGCTCACCCGAGGTACTCGAAATCAAAATGTTCATGTTGCTGCACCATCATCCTTTTGTAACAATGTAGTTAGTGTATATATGTAATATATACAATATATATAGGCATGTCAATAATATCCTTTTATAGGATGCAAAACAGGCTGAACCCTCATTTGCTTGCGGGTTCAGCCTGAAGTGAACAGTCTCTTCTCATCATCTTCAACCAATAAATCCGGTTGTTCTTAAGAAATGGCACACGATGTCCAGCTGATACTGCACCCGTAAAGAGAAGTCCAGACTCCAGCAGGTCTCAACGGTGACCGCTTTCGTACCGAGAATTTCCTGAACCGCCTTCCGCGAGGTTCCGTTTCGCTCACGCCGCCGGATATTGAAATGATAGGAGGACTGAGTTATGGACCGGTTCATTCGTTTTACGATTTGCTTGGCCACTCTAGCTGTACGGCTTCCTGGACTAATAATCAAAGTCTGGCCAACCCGTTTGGGATTTTTTTGTGAAAGTCCGTTTGCTTCATGCAGATCCAGATACCACGAAGGGCTATGGTGCTGCGCCAGCTGAAATAAGGCTCCTGCCAGCGAATGGCTGGCCTTCGATTTACCACGGTAAGGAAAGGTCCGGTTTAAATCCGGCTTGCCTCTGATCTTCTTACGGTAAGCCTTTTTATTCACCAGAGGGACTATAATAAGTCTGCCTTTTAGGAGGATCAGCTCTCTGCGGGTGAACATTCCAGCCAGATTTTGCGCTGCACGGATGCTGGCCGGTTCATTCCCGTGTATTCCGGATACCACCATAAAGACAGGGCCGGGACGTGGACCGATAACGACATAATAGGGAGTTGCATAAGACGTACCTGGCGCAAGCATACTTTTCTCTACGAACACCGAATCTCACCTCCGGAGCGGTTCCGTAAATGAATATCTATATATAAGTATTCGTACTGCTGCTTCCGGTTTGGACACTCCGGGAAAATCATCGTCCATTAGCCTCAGCAGGCTCCCTATTTAGACAGACAAAAAGCCCGGTTTCCCGGGCTCTGTTAGTCATACTTATATGCTATTGATACTGTGGCAGCCAGTCGCCGTGGGCAGCTATCAATTCATCACACATGTTCACAATATCATCCATCGACAGCTCTGCCGCCGTATGCGGGTCTAACAGGGCTGCATGATAGATATGCTCTCTTTTGCCGGTGATTGCCGCTTCGATGGTCAGCAGCTGTGTTCCTATGTTCGTGCGGTTCAGTGCGGCGCATTGCGGAGGCAGATCCCCCACAAAGGTAGGTGTAACCCCGCTACTGTCCACGAGACACGGAACTTCGACACAGGCTTCCCGTGGCAAGTTGGTAATCAGCCCTGTATTCATCACGTTGCCGCCGATCTTGAACGGGACATTCGTCTCGATCGCTTCCAGAATATAAGAAGCATATTCATGTGAGCGTTCATGCTGAAGCTCGTGGTTGCCGACGAGTTCCTCACGCAGCTGCTGCCAGCGGCCAATCTGCTCCACACAGCGGCGCGGATATTCGTCAAGCGGAATCTGGAAGCGTTCGATCAGCTCAGGGTAGTTCCTTTTTATAAAATAAGGATGGTACTCCGCGTTATGCTCAGACGATTCTGTAATGTAGTAGCCGAACTTCAGCATCATTTCATAACGTACCATATCTGTGTGACGCTCCAGCTGTTTCTCTGCCGCACGGCGCTTAATCTCCGGATAAAGATCCTTCCCGTCCTTCGTGACCTCCAGCAGCCAAGCCATATGGTTGATTCCGGCGATCTTCGCCTGCACTCCCGTCTGATCCATTCCGAGGTGGTCAAATAATCCGGGAATGCATTGCTGCACACTATGGCACAATCCAACTGTCTGCACACCGCCATACGTGTTCATTACATTCGTCAGAACAGCCATTGGATTGGTATAGTTCAGGAACAGCGCATCCGGGCAGACCTCGCGTACATCCGCAGCAAAATCCAGCATCACCGGGATGGTGCGCAGATTGCGGAAAATGCCGCCGATGCCCACCGTATCCGCAATCGTCTGCCGCAAACCGTATTTCTTCGGAATTTCAAAATCGGTTATGGTGCAGGGATCGTAACCTCCGACTTGAATCGCGTTAATGACATACTTGGCGCCGCGCAGCGCTTCTTTGCGGTCGGAGTAAGCGTTAATCCTGCATGTGCTGCCGCTGCTATTCTTAATGGAGTTAAGCATGTTCTCTGAGTCCTTTAGCCGCTGATGATCAATGTCGAACAAGGCAAGCTCGAAACCCTGCAGCGCCGCTGTCGCTATGCAGTCACCCAGAACGTTTTTGGCAAAAACAGTGCTTCCTGCACCGATAAATGTAATTTTAGACATGAATAATACGCCTCCCGTTGGTTGCGGTAAGAATGCCTGCCTTAAGCAAATAAGGAGTTTATGCAAGGATGAATAGGGCAGATGATTGCAGTAATGGCAGTCATTATCCGCTGTTTTTTTGCTATATTCACTATAAAATAGAACGCCGGAAATGAGTATGGAGAAATACAAGTGAGATATGGATCTTTGTTGCATTTGGATTCGTGATGTAGTAGCCTGAGATTAAATGCAATATCAATATAACTCAGTCATTCATGTATGGGAGGCCCTTCAATGAATCTCGAACATTTGTACTTCACTGCCAGCTTTAATCTCGTACCAGAAGAGCAGGACATGGCCGTATTATTCAGTGGTGAAGGCAGACCCGTACCCGGACACAAGATCGGCCCCTCCGTGCATGATTACTTTTTGATCCATACCGTGCTGGATGGTGAGGGCTTCTTTCAAAGCGGGAATGTCTCGCGGCACTGCCGGACCGGAGACACATTTGTTATTTATCCGGGGTCCCTATTCAGTTACCAGGCTGACAAAGACAGCCCCTGGCACTACGTATGGGTAGCCTTACAGGGGGAAGCTGTAACGGCACTGCTCTCCGATGCCGGGATTACCAAGGAACGTCCGTTGCTGCATTCCGGGAACACCCGCGAGCTGCACAGCCTGTACGAACATATTCGCTTGGCCTTCCAGCAATCCCCTTATCCCCGGCTGGAAAGTCTGGAGGCCTCCGGCTGGACCCGGCTGCTGCTCCACCAGTTCGGGCTGGCCAACCTCAGTGTCCTGCCTGCCCGCCCCAAAGAAATGCCCGAGGTCATAGACCGCCAGATCGACCAGGCGATCCGTTGGATCTCGCTGCAGTTTCATCAGCAGATCAGCATCGACCACATGGCTGCGACGTTGGGCTATCACCGGGTGCATCTGTCCAAGGCATTCAAACAGAAGACCGGCTTGTCTCCCAAGCAATATCTGCTGAAGATGCGGATGGACAAAGCCAGGGAGCTGCTAGGGGGGACACTGACCATCGATCAGGTGGCCTCATCCGTCGGATTCAACGATGCCCTCTACTTCTCCAAGCAGTTCCGCAAATACACCGGCATGCCGCCGAGCGAGTATCGCGCCGTTCTCCGTGAGAGTTAAGGGGAATGATGAACAACCCTGACGGAGTTCACCGGCAGGGTTGTTTTAAAACCTATTACTCACTATATATGTTCTTGCGTACCTTTAATCTAAAAGGCCCGTCTAAGCGCAGTTTTACTTTCTATCCGTCTTGTCAACATATTGACCTGTCAATGGATCATAGTGAGGACGTTCTCCGGCGATCTTAAGCTCAATCCGTTGCACCGAATACAGCAGCTCCCCGAAACCGATAAAAAACACACCAATCAGGCAGGACCAGATGAACAGATAGATACCGGCAGATAATGTACCCATGTTCATGGCTACAGGAATCGAAGCAATCAATCCAAGAACAATTATACCGCCGCCTAAATATTTTAAATGTTCGCCTTTCATTGACTTCCTCCTATCTGCAGAACAGACTCATTATAATTTGTTGAAATTCATTCCGATTACACCTGCGACAAGACTAATCAGCAAGTAGACAATGATCATCACAAGCAAAACTTTAAACAGGTTAACCGACCTTTTCATTGTTTGCTTCACCTCCTGTTAGCCCGCCTAATGGGTTTCTTATTTATCCGATGGAAGAAATGAAATCCTAAATTATTCCAACGGCTACTCGTGCTAATTGTAGTGTTTCAATACCTTCCCGTCAATGTTGCTCCTTGCAGCGTATTAGTTAATTGATGCAATTGGGGTGATGCGGTATACTGCTGTGTAGACTTTATACTAGTGCAGAAATGATTAAGGAGGTTGTCCAATTGAAGGAGATTCGAATGCAATCAAAAGACCGCGCCGTAAGCTTCAGACTCATTGAAGAGTCCGGAGAATTTATAGTGTTCGACATGTCATTGTCTGGCCCCGCGCGGGATAGAACAAGCTACAGCGGAACAAGTTTTGAAGCGGCCTGGAAAGCTGTCGAGGCTATAATAGGGGTAACGGCTATACCGGACGAATTCAAACCATACGCATCAACATTGTAGTAACAAGCAGAATGCAAAATCTTTTATGACATGAACATATAAATTTTAAAGAAAGGGTCCCAGGATTGGGACCTTATTTATGTAGTCGCTTGAATAACATCGTCAATCTTAATCCAATCATATTCATACTCAATCTGTAATTTAACCTGTCTCAGCTGCAGGTCCACCGACATGACAACGCCCCTGATCTTATGGTCTTGTTCTGGATCGAACAGCGTAATTGTGATCTGTTCGTTATAACGCTTGGAATAAGCAAGTACATGATCTATCAGCTCCCACTCCTGAGCATCGAGCACGGGTTTGCTTCGCAGGCACTGTTTTTCTTCATCCTGGATGATTCGGCGTTTGTGCTCCGGAGTCATCATCCGGCTGCAGTCGAATATGCTGTCAAATTTCTTCATGTTGTCTGACCTCCTCAGCCTCATAAATAAGAACACTTGTTTGTATTATAACCATCTTAGAGAAATTAAAGCAACGGAAAAATCCGCCAGTTGAACACTGGCGGACTGAGAGCTAAACGCTATTAGATTGAATATTTCACCAATAAAGATATGCCCGATTCACCGCGACGACCAGGTTATGGGGACAATTACTTCATATTCTCCACCGGCATGTTCATTAGGAAGTACTGAATAGCCAATTCTTTTTCAATCGTCTTCAATACATCGTCTGTCGTACTCTCGTGCACAAACGTTTCCTGCTTTAAATACGTTAATACAATATTGCAGCTATGGTCAAAACTGGCCAGAGCTTTGCTGTCTTTCTCTTCCAACTCCAACCGCATTCGGGTAACAAGAATTAAATATTCTTCAATCAAAGCCATCCGGTACGCATCTTTCAATACGTCAATTTGTCCCCAAGCATACACGCCCCCCTCTATTACTTCAGAAGAGTGCTCCACATACTCAAGAATTGAGTTCAATAGCAGCAATTCGATCCGTTCAAGGATCTCCTGATAAATTCCTTTGATAACTTTCCTTGTATTCACAACCATTCACCTCTCCAACTCCATTTTTCTGAGAAAATCAACCTGCCGTCCTAACCTGGAGGGTGCTTGGGTCTATATTCACTGTAAATAGTTACTTTATGAATAACCCTGTTTCAAACCAATGTATATAATAATAATAATACAATATTGTAACCAAAAAGTCTGTTAAATTGTTCTAATCCTGTTTAATAATAAGTAGAGATAACAATGCCACAGTTCCAAAAGGAAGTGAAAAGAGATGAGAAAAAAAGAAATACAGTCGGCCTTGGAACAAAGTATGAATCAGCGTGTTCATCTTGTGAGCGGTGAAACTTTTACCGGCCTTTGTGAAATTGATCATCCTTCGGATTCCTTAAGCATTTCAACAAATAAAGGTATGCTAACGGTACCTTTTTGGACCATAAAACGTTTTGTTCACAGCAGAACATAGACAAACCAGCCTGGATTTTTTCAAAAAAACCAACCCGCCAACATACGGACTGGCGGGTTGATTAATGTACGCATTTAAAGCGATTTTCGGCTGAATTTTAATCCCAAACTTATATCTATAATTTACCATCGAAATGCCATGAATACAAGAAAATTCAACTGTAGCCAAGCATATTGCACATAAAGGCCGGGAAATAACTTCACCTTGGAATCACAGCGTTCGATTCAGCATTGTTACGGCTTTGCCGCCGTAGCGGTAACAGTTTTATAATGGAGCTACTCTGCGCAGAGAGTAAACGTAGAAGGAGCTTCACATGGACCTCAAAACATCCATTTACCAGCATATTGTTACGAAAGGAACACATTATGAAGTCGGGCGCGCACTAGGGGCATATTATAAACACGACACTGCTTTTATGTCCTTTATGTCCTCACCGTTTATGGGCAGTCCGCCGCTCCATCCGGCTGCCGCTGATAAGGCAATGAATATGTTCGAGAAATATTGTCCCGGAATCAATCAGGAAATCAAAGGGTTCGCCGATGAAACCGGTATCCGGGAAGAAGCGGTCGTCTTTTACTTCTCTTATTTCCAGTCAGCCGGCCATTGCAGTCAGGCTGCCTTGCGAGCCGGTCCTATAGACAAACCCCGTGCATATCACATGCGGACGTATGATTTTGGCTGGGAGGATGCTCCCTATAATCAGCTTTTGCTGAGCACCACCCGTGTGACGGGCAAGCCTGCCCACATCGGATTTTCGCTGCAGCTCTTCGGCCGGTATGACGGCATGAATGACGAAGGTCTCAGCGTGACCACGACCTCCGGCAGAATCCGGCCAGAAATGACAGGTGAGGGCTTTGTGTTCCCGGGAGTGGTTCGGGCCCTGCTAGATGGCTGCACCACAACCAAAGAAGCTGTTACACTGCTGCGCAGCATGCCGATCTCCGATTACCGGAACTTTCTGGTGTCCGACAGGCACGGTTCAATGGCATTGATCGAAGCAGCTGGGGCACATAAGGAAATTGAGGTTTATGATGCCAGCGCGGCGAGTCTTCCCCAGCTTATCGTTTCCACCAATCACTATACGATGCCAGCCATGCAGCAACATAACCTGCAGCTGATGCATAACTCCCAAGCCAGGCAGGATGCGATGTACTCGACTCTCTGGAACACAGGAACGGACTACAATCCGCTGGATGCAATGAAACAACTGGCAGGTCAGCACCTGCCGGAAGGCGTCTGCTGCCATCACTACGGTGAAGGCTTCGGGACGTTATGGTCGATCGTTTGTGACAATGCCTTACGGGAGACTCATATATGCTTCGGTTCACCCATGATTAACCCTTGGAGAAGCTTTGGGTTCAGTGATCCGCCCGGCATGAACGAATATACCGCCACTTTGCCTAACGAACAGTCCGACGCACAGTTTTGGAGCAATATACTTTAAGAACCTTTCATGTTAAAAAAAGAGCGGCAACCGGCTGACCTGTTCATTCAGGGTCCGGTTGCCGCTCTATTCATGCTTTTTCGCCGCTCACTGCATGGCTTTGTTTAGGATGGAATGCACAAAAGCTGTCTTGCCCTCCGTATAGGCTTCTCTGTCATTGCGGTATTGTTCTGCCAGGGCCAGCTTTACTTTCTCATACGCCTGAACCGCAGCGGGATGACTCCGCAGATAGTCCCGGAAAGCGATATGCTCCAGATAACCTTTACCGTCCTTGGGACATACATAAAGATGATAATGCATCAAACCGTCATCCTTCTCGCACTCGAAAACCTCTCTGCCCTCGATCCCGAGATTTCCAAGATGCACATAATCGAATTCCCGGAACCTCTCGATAATATCAGGCAGTGCCTCATAGCTCTCCATCACAACATCCAGGTCTATAATCGGTTTGGCCGCCAAACCTTCAATAGAGGTGCTGCCCACATGCTCGACTGTAATGACAAGATCTCCGAGGATCTCAAGCATCCGCTCTTTGATTCTGCTAAATTCGACCTTCCAAACGGGATTATAAGGAACCACTTCAATAGGAACAGGGCTTACAGCGATGTCCGTCACCTTCTTTGCTGGGTTAGTTATTTTACTGTCAGCTTACTCTAAGCCTTCACTCTTTGTAAAGGATCCGGTACACACTCCAAAGTGGCTGCGCCCTCCCGATTTCAGATGGCTGGGATAAAATGCAAACCAGTTTCTCATACTATCTGTTAGCAGATGGAGGTGAAAGTCATGCCCAAAAATAGTGCCGATCCCAAACACGACCGTGCAAATAATAAAGCAGATAAGAAAAACAACCAGCAAAACCATGCACATCTTACTGAAGAACCCCAGATGTTGAACGCCAATAAGGCTGAAGATTATGTTCCCAGTTTGAATGGTGTCACCAAAAATGAAACTTAAGCTGTAAAATTGTACAGCAAACAGGCTGCTCCCCGTCGCTGAATGACGGGGGAGCAGCCTCTTCTTGTCTCCAAGTAAATATTTTTAGTTTTCCATTCAGTTGACTTGTCCCGTGGCTGAATGATAGGCTTTTCTTCTAAGCCTTGTTAAGGAGAATGCCCGATGAAAAAAGCGACGATGAAGGATATTGCCCGCCAGGCAAACGTTTCAGTAGCCACGGTCAGCTATGTGCTGAACAATGTCAAGAACCAGACGATCCCTGACCCGACCCGGCAGAGTATACTGCAAATTGCCAGGGAACTGAATTATGTCCCGAATCTCGCTGCGCGTTCCCTGGTCAAACAGCGGACCGGACTGGTCGGCATTCTGATTAACCGGACATCCGCATTGCCCTATTGGAAACGCCAAAATTACATGTCGCTGGTGGAAAGCCTGGAAGCGATGCTTACAGACGCCGGATATCATACACTGCTTGTCCGTTTGAATCCTCATAATCCTGCGATGGATGTAATCCGTGAACGTAAACTGGATGCTGTCTTTGTGCTGGATGTTATGGATGAGATGTTCTACCGGATATCCGCCAATTTTGTGGAAGGCGTGCCGCTGATTCTGATCGACAGCATCATTGATGACCGTTTATTTAATCAAGTTAATTATAACTATCCGCAAGCGCTGCAGGCCGCCGTATCCTCCTCCACTGCTCCCTCCTGTCTGGTCATGGAGAGCTATCATAACAAGGCGTTATCGGAGTGGGTCATTGCTGAATCCGCCTTGCCGCAGGAGCATATTCATATCGTCAACAATTCGCAAGAGGCACAAAGTGAACTCATGAGCTTTTTGACCCCTAACCGGGATAAGCACGTCATCGTCATCAATGAATTTTTGGCAAAAGCTGTTGAAAAAACTGCCTTGGCCTCTTCTGTTACAGCCATATGCACCTGCGGGGTACCGGAAATCCTGCTGGACAGTACGACTGTCATTCAGTTTCAGAACGATAGAGCACTGACCGCCTATGAATTAATGACATCCGTTATTCGCGAACAGTACGATTCCAGTCTGTCAGGCAGCAATCAATTTCTGGTTGAAGTTCTCCAATAAATTCTCTATAATAACTTAAACGTTTAAGTTAATTGATGATGAGGAGGTTTTATTGATGAATATTCCCAGCGCTGAGATGGTGAATGCCCCCACTTTACCCCAAGTGAACTATCCGGTTTTACGCAAAAACAAAGTTTTCCTGCTGTTGTTCACAGCCAGTACGCTTACGATACTGGGAAATGCCTTTCACAGTCTCGCACTTAGTCTATGGGTACTACAGGAGACTGGCAGTGCAAAAATGATGAGCATCATGACTGTCAGCAACCTTGTCATCTGTTCATTGCTAGGAAGCGTGGCTGGTACACTCGCCGATCGCGTTAACCGCAGAACGCTGATTGTATGTGCCTATCTGGTACAGAGCATCACCGTAATGGGAATCGCTTACGCTCTTACCAGCCCAAATCTCTCCTTCGTCCTGATTGTTTGTCTTACCGGAATTGTAACCTCTGCCGGACAATTTCAGTCTCCTGCCTTTCAGGCTTCCCTGCTGACTGTCGTCGGCAAAGAGCATATCCAGCAGGCAGCGGGCTGGATGACCTTGTCAGAGAACATCTCCCGTACTGTTGGTTACGCTCTTGGTGGAATCTTTGTCGCTGCCTTCGGTGGTGCTTGGGCGATCTTTGTAGATGGGATGACCTTTCTGTTGGCCTTCGTGCTGGTGCTAGCCTCAGGCTCATTCACTGGTGTTATAGCCGCACGTGGACCGAAAAAAACGTTCAAGCAAGATATTTTCAGCGGTTTCCGTTATATTTGGAGTAATCCATTTGCTAGAGCTGTTACCTTACTGCTTCCCGTACTCACACTATTTTTCCTCTCCTGCCTCATGCTGACACAAGTCATGGCCGTGCAGGTATGGAAGGCAAGTCCGTTTCAGTTCGGTCTGATGGAGAGCTGTATCCCGCTCGGGTACATGCTTGGATCGGGCTTGATATTGACTGCCGGGAACAGGATCAGGCACCGTGGTCTGCTGGTCGCTGTCAGTCTCCTGCTGCTGGGTCCGCTGTACGCTCTGCTGTCGGTTACTACCTCAATGATGCTGGCCATCCCGCTCATTCTGCTAATCGGCTTCACCTTCTCGTTCAGCACTTTACTGATTAATATCATCCTGAGACTAGAGGTGCCTGAGGACTTGCAAGGGCGGATGTTCGGCGTACTGGGCTCATTAATGAGTGTGGGGCCCCCGTTGGGACTTGCTGTCTTTTCTGCGTCCGCCGACCATTTTGGAGCCTCTGGAACGATGCTTGCTGCCGGTCTTTTCCTTTTTCTGTTCGGCATCGGAGCTGTATCCCGACTTAAAGTAGTGCGCGAATATAAATAAGAACAGGAGTGAAGTTCATTGGGCCAGACTGAATTGATTATGAAGTATTTGCGTGAGAATCCGCTAAAAAATGTAACTCCGTTAAAGATGATGACCGCTTATCATCAAGTTATAGACAGCTATCTGGTTCAACAGCAGGAACACTGGGGCATTCTGTTGCTTCTGCCTGCAGACGCTTATTCCTTTGATCAACGGATATACCCGAATGCCGAGAAAATAGTGCTGATGGATTACAGCAGCCCTGAGGTGCTGCCCGAGGTGCTAAAGCGATTGCCCGGAGAAACGAATCTGGTCTTCAAAATTCAGGAGCAGACACGGATTGCGATTGCCGCCGCTCATCTTCCGCTGCACAAAGTACGATGCTTTTATTCCTTTAGTTCCACAGCAGAGCAACGTTTCGCTCCGGACGCCGAAGCCTTGCTGAACGAACAGATGGATGAACGGCTGCTTCCATTATGGCAGGAGAACGATTACTCCAAGGAGGAGATTGAGCATTACTTTGCAGACGGTGCCTTTTCCGTATCCATATTCCGGGGAGACACACCACTCAGCACCTGCCTCGTCTTCCGCAACGAGGAACAAATCTGGGAAATCGGGGCCGTGCGTACGGCCGAAGCCGGCAGAAGAAGCGGACTTGCACAGCGGGTCGTCCGCACTGCGGTATTCCATACGCTGCAGAGAGGTTATACTCCAAGATACCAGGTGGAGGATACTAATATCGCCTCCATTCGTCTGGCCGAATCCGTCGGCCTTACGCTAGCGGTGAAGCTGGAGCATTGGCTTAATTATATAGAACAGCCGAAATGATCAAAAATTCATCACCGTAATATTCTGGAAATTGTTATATAATGCAAGGAGCAGCAATAACAATTTATTTATGAAGGAGTTCATTCATGAGCTATCAACCGTTTGGGCATCAGGAGTATTATACACCGCCACCCCCGCCGGCACAGACAAACGGCAAATCCATTGCCTCATTGGTGCTTGGGATTCTGTCCATTGTGGCACCTTATATCGGGCTGGTGTTCGGGATTATTGCGATTATACTTTCCGCGATTTCCCTAAAAGAGATTCGTACCCGTTATGAAGAGGGCAGAGGTCTTGCCATCGCCGGTCTCGTCTGCGGGATTGTCGGGACGATTATTTACACCATACTTATTCTGCTTTTTATATTGTTTATTTTTGCTTTCAATGAAATGGACACGGTTAACACTTTTTACGGCACCAGCAACATCTGATAGGCTATAAGAAATGCAGGATTTTCGAGTAAATGGACAAAAAAGGAAGCTGAACCGGTTTCGATAATCGGCGTCAGCTTCCTTTTTTATTGCGGCGGGCTGCCTTTGGTCAGAAGAATGTTGATGTTCTGCTGCTGGCGATATTCAGTCGGGGTAAGCTGGAACTTTTTGCGGAACATTTGAGTGAAATGGCGCATGTCCTGATACCCCACACGTTCTGCGATTTCCGCCAGCTTCAGCTTGGGGTTCAGCAGCAGCAGCTTTGCTTGCTCCAGCCGCAGTGAGGTGACGTATTCTTTGTACCCCTGTCCTGTCTTTTGCTTGAACAACTGGCTAAAGTACGCCGGGTTCAGAAACACGACAGAAGCCATCTTCTCCAGCGATAAATCCTCGTTGTAATGCTCCCTGATAAAGTGCAGCGCAACATCAATGGCCTTCTCTCCGCTTCCCTTCAGCGGCTCCGCCTCAAACGCTTGTGAAGCGGATGCTTCCCTCATCCGTTTCACGACCTGCGGCACGGTATTGAAATCGTAACTCAAGCCGGAATGCAGGATTTGAAAAGGCATCTTCAGATAATGGTTGAGATGGGCACGGAGCTCCTCCTGAAACGGTTCAATCCGCTCGTTCTCCCTCAAGGTAACCAGGCCGAGTAAACTCTGCCGGTCGAAATTGACGACAAAACCGTTCCCATGCAGCTCGATCAGCTCGGAAAGTACATTCTCCACGATAAAATGCTCCAGGCGCGCGCTTTTTTCCCCCGGGTCCAGCTGTACCATCACCAAGTAAAAGTTGTGATAATCTTCGATGAACGGACCAATATCCAAATTGCCGATATCAAGGCCAGAGGCCAGCCGCTGGAATACACCTTCCCGCAGAAATCTGAGGCTTGCCTTCAGCCTTTCCCCCTGCCGTGAAATGTCGTTGTCCTTCTGGATCTCCAGCGTCAGATTATTGATGATCTCCTCCAGCTTGTTTTTGCCGATCGGCTTGAGCAGATAATCCCTCGCTCCAAGACGGATCGCCTCCTGTGCGTAGGAGAACTCACTATGAGCGGAGATCACGATCCATTTCACATAGGGATATCTGCGTTTGGAAATTTTCATAAACTCAAGGCCATTCATACCCGGCATTAGGATGTCAGTCAACACGATGTGGATACGCTGTTCTTCCAGCACCTTGACTGCTTCCTCGGCCCTTGTAGCCACAAAAACCTGATACTCCGGGTACAGATGATTAATCGTGCGTTTAATGCCTTCGCGGATAACCCGTTCATCATCGGCTATGAGAATGTTCACTTGTATGTGTCTCCCTCCACTCTAATCGGAAGCATGATGGCAACCTGTGTCCCTTCTCCGGGTAAACTTTGAATCTGCAGACCGTAACCATCCCCGAACATATACTGCAGCCTGCGGTGGAGATTCTGCAAGCCGATGCCGCCTTTGCCGCCTTCTTTCGGACTGTCTCCGTTTAGCGAATCCTGCAGCCGCTCCAGCTGTTCCGCATTCATGCCATTACCGTTATCTTCAACGAATAACTTCAGAACATTCCCTTCTTCACGGGTGTATACCTTCAGGATACCCTGACGGTTAAGCGATTCCAATCCATGCTTGACAGCATTCTCGATCACCGGCTGCACCGTCATCTTCGGAACGCGGATGTTCAGCCAGCGCTCATCGACTTGGGCGACAATATGCAGCCTGCCTTCAAGACGGATGGAAATGATCTTTAGATAATGGCCGATCTGCTCCATCTCTTCCTCAAGGGTAACCTCCGCGCCGTCTTCCCACTGGCTGCTGTAACGGAACATGGATGATAACGAGAGTACAAGCTCGCCCAGCTGCTCATTCCCTTCCTCATCAAGCATCCAGTAAATCATATCCAGGGTGTTGTAGAGAAAATGCGGGTTCACTTGGGACTGCAGCGCATGCAGCTCGGCGTTCTTCTCACTGACGGAAGAGAGCTTGACCCGTTCGATCAATTCCTCAATCCGCCGGACCATCCGGTTGAAAGAAGCGACGAGAATATTGATTTCCTGATAGGAAGACACATTAACCACGCCCCGGAAGTTTCCGATTTCCACCTGCTTCATCTCCCGGATCACTTTCTTGAGCGGTGAGGATATGGTCTGCGACACAATGGAAGCAATCAGGGTGGATACGAAAATCAGAATGGAAATTACAATCAGCAGGTATCGCTTCATTTCGTTCAATTCCACATTGAGATCTTCGTCCGGAGTGATGCTCATTACCCACCAGCCGGAGAAGGACAGCTTGGAGGCCACTATTAAGCGGTCGCTTTCCTGCTGCACAATGACATCCTTATCCCCCTGCAGGGACGGCAAGTTCTCCACGACTGGTGACGGGTCCGTAGCCGAGGATACAAAACGCCCATCCTGAGACATCAGATAAACCTGGCTGTGCGCTCCCAGCTTCAGATTATCCAGCGCATCAAGAACAGGCTGCGGGTTTGTTTCGTACAGAACGATGCCTATCGGTTTGTGTTCATTGAGATCATAAATTTGCCGCCCGAAAGCGAATACAGGACTGTCCTCGACCTCATCAATGAGTGAATGTTCGTACACGCCGAGCCAGACCATTTTCCCCGTAGAAGCCTTAAGCTCATGGTACCAGTCCTCGGTGTGGTATTCCGGGTCGACCACGTTCATGTAGTTGCCGTAATTATAAATTTTGCCTTTGTCCATGATGACATGGATGCCTACCAGATCGTCCCGCGAATAAAAAATCGAGCCAATGATATTCGTGATGGTCTGTTCATTGATAAAAGCCACTGCCGGTTCATCGGTTGTTTCATTGAGCAGGCGAACCATCTCAAAGTTATTGCTGAGTGATTTGGACAGGGAATCATACCCCTTGTAGAGCAGGGTAAACAGCCCGGCCGTTTGAGCGACGTTCTTCTGCGACAGATCACTGATCTTTTCATGCAGCTGAACAGTAGTCCGGTTATAGTACAGCAGGCTGACAATCAGCAGAATACTGGACATGCAAAAAAGAAACAGCAGAAACAACCGATGGTGGATGGAATGAAAGCCATTTCGCATAGGACTCTCCTCCTTTCAACATCCTGTGTCTGCCGTTCCCTATTATAAATCCAATACAAATTTAATTGCAACGCCCATTAACCCTTAACGGCTCCTGCCACCATGCCTTTTGTAATCCGGTTGGACAGGAAGAAGTAGATCAGGATGACCGGCAGCGCGCCCATGACAAGGAATGCGCCGATATTTCCATAGTTGACTGAATACTGGCTGACAAAAGTGTAGACCCCGAATGGCAAGGTCTTCAGTTTCTCGGAAGAAATGAAGGTTGCCGCCAGAATATATTCGTTCCAGATGTTGATGAAGGTCAGGATGCACACCGTCATTACCGGCGGAATCGAAACCGGAAGAATAATACTGCGGAAGATGCGGTATACACTGGCTCCATCAATAAATGCAGATTCCTCAATTTCATGCGGAATGTCTCTCATGAACCCGGAGAGGATAAATACGGCAATTGGCGTGGAGAATGCAATGTAAGGCAGAATCAGTGATAAATGAGTGTTCAGGATATGCATATTTTTGAAAATGATCATCAGCGGCAGCAGAGTCGCCTGCATAGGGATCATCATGCCCATCAGAAAAACCATCATTACAATGTTTCCATATTTCCAGCGGAACCGTGAAATCGCATAAGCAACCATGGAGGCCAGCACAATGACGAAAATCATCGTAACCGCCGTAACAAACACACTGTTGGATAAGTATTTTAGGTAACTCCCTGAAGTATAAGCTTCCTTGTAGTTATGCCATTGAAACGATTTAGGGAAGGAAAAGAAGCTGCCATCCATAATTTCTTCGTTGGTCTTCAGGGAATACAGCAACAGCCATAACAATGGATACAGCTGGGTCACTACAGGAATGGCGAAAAGAAGATACACGATTCCTTTTTTGAATTTTCGCATGATCGCGCACTCCTTTTCTAATTGAATTTCTGCTCGATTTTATTGAATACGGTATTGATGAATCCGGTAAAGACCAAGCAGACCACAACCAGGAAGGTGGCAATCGCACTGCCGTATCCATACTTGAAGGACATAAAGGAACTGTTATACATATGGGTAGAGATTACATCGGTAGCATGTGCCGGGCCCCCCGCTGTCATGACCATGACCAGATCGAAGGCCTGCAGTGAACCTATAAACGCCAGTACAATTGATATTTTAAAGATCGGAACGATCAGCGGCAGGGTGATGTAGCGGTCCGCCTTAAATCCATCTGCTCCGTCAATTTTAGCCGCTTCATAAAGCTCATCCGGAATATTGGACACCCCGGTATACTGAATCAGCAGATGGTAGCCGAAGAACTGCCAAAGCGATACGAAATAGAGTGCGAACATGGCAATCTTGGGTTCAGTGAGCCAGTTATGTGTCCAGCTGTCCAGTCCCAGGGAGATCAGAACCCCGTTCAGCATACCTCCTGCGGAAGCCGGATTGTAGACCGTTTTCCACAATTGGCCGATAATGACGACGGAGAGAATAACCGGTGTGAAATAGATCGAAACCAGAGTATTAGCTCTTTTCAAATAACGGTTAAGTAAAATAGCCATAAACAGGCACAGTGGAATTTCCAGCATGGAAGCCACCGCATACAGCAGTGTTCTTCTTACTGATGGCCAAAAGACAGGATCATTAAAAAACATATCTTTGAAATTGCCGAAACCGATAAACTCTGCAGAAGTGAGACCGTCCCACTTCAATAAGCCTGTATACAATGAAACCAGTATGGGAACAAACACAAGGCACACATACAAGAGCAGACCTGGCAATACGAAGACGGCTATTGTTCGTCCTGGCACCTTTAGTACTTTCATCTTTCCCGCCTCCTAAACAAGCAGATTCTTTTTCTATGTCCATCATAGATCGATGCGAAGAAGCCCTGGTCAGCTCGCTTCGCATCGATAGATAATGGGAATGTTACTATTGCTTCTTATTTATTAGCTTCGAATGCGGTTTGATGTTCCTTGCCCACTGCGGCAGAATCCACTTTTTGCACAAATAGGTTTTGAATGCTGCTCAAGTGAACTTGCGCCGTTGCCGGGTTCATCGTATTGTCAAACGCTAGGTCGCCGCCTTTGACTTCATTGAACAGGCCTGCAATGTTGATCGCAAGATCGGAGTAACCGGCAGCTTTCAAATCGCCATCTACTTTTTGGCCCAGACCTACGGCATTTTTCAGTTCAAATTGCTTCTTAGGATAGTTGGATGCGAAGAAGTTGAGGAAATCCTTGGTTTCTTGCAAATGCTCGCTGTTCGCGGAAATGGCAAATGCACTGCCTGGTGCAAGCATAAATTCATTAGGGTCGCCTTTACCGTTAACTGTAGGGAATTGGAAAGCTCCTACTTTGCCGGCTACAGATGAAGCATCAATAGCTCCGGTTTCCCATGAACCGATTGACCACATTGCCGCTTTACCGGTTTTGAAGATATTGCCGCCTGCATTGGCGTCAATGGATGTTGCACCATCAGGGAATGCGCCGGCTTGGACCAGCTGCTGGAAGGCGTCTACTGCTTCTACGAATGCTGGATCTTCGAACGTTTTCTTGCCGTCAAGCACCTCTTGCAGGAAACCCGGGCCACCGTTGGTACGGAGCAGAATGTTCATGAACAGGAATGAGCCTGTCCAGGAGTCCTTTTCACCGATCGCTAGGGGTGTGATGCCTTTCTCTTTGAGGATCTTTACATCCTTAAGCATTTCTTCGAATGTGGTTGGCGGGTTCGCAATTCCGGCTTGCTCAAACAGCTCCTTGTTGTAATACACAACCTCGATATTGTTGCCGTCAGGCAGTGCGTACACATTATTATTGAAGCTGTAGTAATCGAGCAGTCCGGTTTGATACGTATCCTTAAGTCCGTTCTGCTCCAGCATGTCGTTCAGTGGAGCGAACAGTCCGGCATCTACAAACGGCTTCATTTGTGCAGCAGGGTTAACAATGGTGATGTCTGGCACTTCTTTGGAGGCCGCTTGTGTTTTGAGCTTTACTTTTTGCTGATCTGTGTTCAAAGTATCCAGTTCAATATGAATGTTCGGGTTTTCTTTTTCATATTCCCCCACCAATTCGCGGATCATTTTGTAGGCGGGTGTTGCAGGGTCAGGATAGATGTTCTGAAAAGTAATCGTTACTTTTTTGCCGCTGTCTTTGGTAGCTTCCGCAGCGCTGTTGGTGCTCTTCGGAGCTGCGTTTTTCCCCCCGCTGTTATTGTTATTGTTGTTGTTGGAGTTGCCGCATGCCGCCAAGGTTAATGCCATAGCAGCAGTAAGACCGATGGAGAATGTCTTTTGCATTTTTCTGTTGACCATTTGTTTGTTGCCCCCTGTCTTCGTGATATGTTCATTATCTTTCGATTAAGCGCTTCCAACAAGGTGGGAACTGCAGAATAAAGGTTTGTTTTTTCTATATATAAAATAAAGCATGCATATTACGATATCTCTTTCCGATATTGGCTTGCCCTTGCAGAAAAATAGCAGCAGCCCGGGATATGATCATCCGTGGCTGCTGCCGCATCATTAAGGCTATACAGATTGTAGTAGACGTCTAGTTCTCCACCCGCCACTGCTTAATCACATTCAGCAGCCCTGGCACATCCAGCCCATCCAGTGAAAAGGCTTTGCGCAGCAGGTCATGGGGGATGAATTCATCATACTTGCCGAGATATGGCGCTTCATCCTTGCTGAGCAAGGAAAGCGGGTCCGCCGCAGCGGTTGTTTCAGCCATGATCTCTTCCTCCAGCGTATCCGCATCCACACTGCCGGCGACTACCATATAATAAGGCTCCATTGGCGTGATGGAACGAAGTCCCAGCCGGCCCTTCAGGTTATTCTTCAGCAGCCGTTCCAAAGTCCGGAACTGCCGGCTTCCCGCCCACGGCAGAATGAACATGGAATCGCCGCCTGCCGGCAGGACCGAGCGCGTGAGCAGACCGCTCTCCTTGGCCAGGCGGCGGGCCCGTTCCAACCGGGCCGCTGCGCTTGGCGCCAGATACGGATACAGCACCGTCGTTCCCAGCACCTCACGGATTTTGGCCATAATCCGGGTATGCACATCACCGCCAGCACCAAGCCAAAGGGTATCAACCTTGCCGCGCGAGCCTTTGACATAGACGGCCTTATGGCGGTTGTCTACCTCCTCCACCTTCCACAGCTTGCCCGCCAGCGTGAAGCAGTAGCCCGGTGGGGGCACGGTGGTAATGGAGCCGATTTCCTCGGTGCCATTATAGACGACATGCTCCTCATCGTCTTTGAATACAGCAAGAAAACGGAAATTGTTGACGATCTTCTCACCGGCCAGCCCGATCAGCAGTCCACCTTCCTCCAGTGTCTCAATATGGCCCATGCCTACCATGTACTCCATGAAGGTATCGTAATCCGCCGGGTCAATTCCCCGAAAGGACGGCAGGCTCAGAACAGCTGCCTTCAAATCCTCCGGCTCGGCTTCCCCCATGCTCTTAAGAATGCTCATCGTCTGATGGTACAGGAGCCCAACCGGCAGCTGGCGCACATTCAGCGGCTCTACCCATTTCTCCCGCACATACAGCTCAATGACCGCAATCGCCCGCAGCAGCGTCCAGGGCATCCGCGCGGGCAGCTGCGCCTCCTCGTCCTCCTCCTCCGGGGTGACGAAGATCATCTCCGAAGCGGAGTCACCGCGTCTGCCGGAGCGTCCCAGCCGCTGGACGAAGCTGGCGCAGCTGTATGGTGCGCCGAGCTGCAGCACCCGCTCCAGCTCGCCAAGATCTATCCCCAGCTCCAGGGTAAGCGTAGCTGCGGCTACCGCCGGGCCGGGACCTTGCCGGAGCGCGGCTTCCGTCTCTTCGCGCAGCATCGCGGAGATGCTTCCATGATGCACATGGAACACATCCCGCTCGCCGCGTTTGGCTGCCATGCGCCGCATCTCCAGAATCGCCTCCTCGGCGTCCGTACGGCTGTTGGTGAAGATCAACGCCTTCTTCAGATGCGTATGATCGTAAATGAACCCGAAATAGGCCTGGCGGGCCCGCTCCAGGTGTTCAGCCTGCACCTCATCCCGCGCATCCGGGAAGGAGAAATGCTCCACACTCAGCCGGAGCTTGCGCCCCCCTTGCGGAGCGGATACCTCCACGCTCTCCCGCGTTCCGGCGGCCAGCCACTCGGTCACGGAAGCATAATCGCTCAGTGTGGCCGAAAGCCCGATCCGCCGGGGATGGCAGCCGGCCATCCGCGAGATCCGGGCCAATTGGCTGAGCACCTGGATGCCGCGGTCCGCCCCCATAAAGGCATGCACTTCATCAACAATAATGAAGCGCAGATCATGGAACAAGGTGGGGATCGCATTCGGGCGGTTCATGAGCAGCCCCTCCAGCGATTCAGGGGTAATCTGCAGCACTCCGGAAGGATTCTGCATCAGCTTCGTCTTATCCGCTTGCGGCACATCGCCATGCCAATGCCAGACCGGGATATTGCCTTCCCGCAGCAAATCATTTAACCGTGTGAATTGATCATTGATCAGCGCTTTGAGCGGCGCAATATAGAGAATCCCCACCGAATCGGACGGGCGCTCATAGAGCTCAGTTAATGCGGGGAAAAATGCTGCCTCCGTCTTGCCTGAGGCCGTACCGGAGGCAATCAGCAGGTGGTGCGGGGTGTCAAACAACACGCGGCAAGCATCTACCTGGGCCTCGCGAAGTGTCTCCCACCGGTTTTTGTAAATAAACTCCTTGATGAAAGGAGCCAGCCTGTAGAACGGATTGTCACTCATAGGTCAAACTCCGCAAGAAATCCGTCCAGTTCGTTTTGCTCAGTCTCCGCCGGTTTTGCAGTACGCTTGCCCACCAGCTTCTCGAACGAAATCTCCGGATGCTGGTGAAGGGTGTGTAGCAGATCCATGAAATCACGCACGACCTCGCGCGGGGTCAGCAGTTCGTCAGCACCCAGTCTGCCCACGGCTTCTTCCATGAAATGCACCAGCTGCTCTTGGGTAAGTCTCGCTTCATAGCCGTAATGCAGAGCGTGGATATCCCGCAGCTTCTGAAGCAGCACCAGAATTTCCTCATGGGACAGCATGTCCAGCGCAATAATCGGTCCGGTGAAATTATTCAGCTCGGCTGAGCCGTAACGGCCCGCCACCAGCCGTGAACGCAAAGCCTCGTAGCTGAACAATCCGCGCCGCCCGTCTTCAACGAACTGCGGGGTACCTCCAATAAAGATTCCGAGCCGTTCCGCTTTGCCCTGCATCGTATCGTTGAACATTGTCAGCAGCTTCTCGTAGTTGCTCTGGCGGGAGATACTGTTGGTAATCTTGTAGAGGTTAACACCCTCATCTATAAATAGCAGCAGACCTTTATAGCCGATGGCACCTGTGAATTCCGCCCATAGCTTCATATAATCGTACCAGTTGTCATCATCAATTATAACGCCTACGCCAAGTGCTTTACGCGCCTCGGTGCGGGTGGCGAATTCACCGCGGAGCCAGCGCAGCGCATCTTGCTTCAGCTCATCATCGGCAAGCTTATGACCGTTCCAGTAAGCCGCCAGCACCTTGGCAAAGTCAAAGCCATGCACAAGACTGCGCATCTCAGAGGCTACTGTATAAATTCGCTGCTCCACCTCTTCGCCAAGCTGCAGAGAGTCAGGTCCATACCCCTTCTCCTGCATCACCGCCTGCTGAAGCGTCATAATCCACTTCTGCAGCATGATTTCGAGTGCTCCACCGTCTGGACGGGTCCGGGTCGAGAGGTGGCTCATCAGCTCCCGGTAGGTTGCCAGGCCTTGTCCCTTCGTTCCTACTAGCCGCCGTTCCGGCGAAAGATCGGCATCCGCGACCACAAAGTCCCGGTCCATGGCGTAGTTGCGGATAATTTGCAGCAGAAAGCTTTTGCCGCTGCCGAATTTACCGGTAATTAGCTTGAAAGAAGCTCCGCCCTCAGCAATATTGTCCATATCCCTGAGGATGGCTTCCACCTCCGGCCGCCGGCCTACAGCAATATGTTCCAGTCCGATTCGCGGCACTACACCCGCCGTGAGCGAGTTTACGAGTGCGGTTGTCATCCGTTTCGGTATTTTCAGTTCATTCATCTAGGGATTCACCTCTTCAAATATTGCAGCACGGGCATAAATTCCTCAGTCAATTCCTCACCGTCGATCAGCAGATCGCCGAGCATGTCCATGGCAAGTTCGTTAATTTCGTCAAACAGCAGCTCCGGCATCGTCCCCCCGGCAGCGGCCAGCTTCTGCACAGCCTTCATTCCATCCTCATCAGCGAGCGCGGACACCGCTTGCCGCTGCAGAGGTGTCAATACGGAAGCGAATACCTCCCACTCATTGTCTGCGCTGCTCGCAGCAGCGGGCGATGCTGGAACACTTATGGTCTCGGGAACAGCATAAACCTCTTCTATAGGATCCTCTTCTATAAAGGAAGGGACAGCGTAATCAAGCTCCGAATCCCCGGAATTCTCTGAATCCTCAGGCTCCTCTATGGTAAGCAGCGTACGGACAATCTCGGAATCGCTCTCCAGCCGTTCAAGCTTCCTCTTGTCAATAACGACCGCCGGACCTTTCCCAGCTTGCTCTGCCTTGCGGAATTCCCGTTTCAGAAAACGGGTCACCAGGTCGTCCATATCCGCATCGACCTTAACGTCTTTCAGCCGTCCGCGGAAGCCCATCAGCTCGCGCAGCTTGTTTTCGGTGAGCCGGAAAAGCCGCGTAATCAGGCTGCGCAGCGGCAGAGACTTACTGATCCTTACGACAGGCACCAGTACGGAGTAGCCGTAGAGCGATATATCATAAACTGCACTGCGGAACAGGTAACGCTCCCGTGGTACCGGCGGGCCGGGCGGGAACATTTCCACCAGCTTGGAGCCATGTTTGCGGGCTACGTAGGCGTCTATTAATGCAACCACTTGAGGAATATAACGCTCAGCCGCCGCTTTGCCTTCACCAGTGTAGAACTTGGATTTGCTGATGTCGTAATCCGACATGACCGTCAGCACGGCAAAGGTCAGCTGTTCCGGTGCAGCAGTCAGGCACCTCATCAGCTCCAGCTCCGCCAGATCTCCGGCAAGTCCGCGTGAACGGGCAACGATGCCTGACAGCGGCACGTCCAGTTTATGCACGAAGGCGAAATCGGCAATCCAACCGCCAAGATATTGATCGAGCCGCTTGTATTGATCCCGGTAAGCTTCCCATAGCAAGGACAGCTGTCTGTACCCTTCCTGCGGCTCTTCCCAGCCTACTCCGTTAATCAGCTCATAGACATGCAGAAAGATATAGGAGAGATCAGTCTTCGGATATCTGCCATGTCTGACTTCATCCCGCCAGAAGAAATACCATCTGTATTGCGCTCCCGTCATATGCCCGTATGTAGGCCAATAACTCTTGAATGGAACAAACAGTGTTGCGGCTTCCTTTTGTTCCACCAGCTCACGTGCCCGGTGCACAAATTGGCTTTCCGTAGTAGTTACCGGTTCCTGCTTCTCTTCCATATCCCAGAGCTGAAGCTGTACCGTCTCCTTCGACGGCTCTTTCTTCTTCACCTTGGCGGCGGCTGACTTCGGCTGCACATTCCCGGCAGCTTCCCGTGGTGGAATCGGCACATTACTCTCCGTGCTTTCCCAGACCAGCTCTGTAAAGTGCGGCAGCTTCCCTTCATTATTCATTCTTCCATCGCTCCAATCCTGAAACGTAATCCCAGAAGACCCTGCTCCTGCTCTTATGAAAAAACGGTCCTGTTCACATGGTGTGAAGGAACCGTTTTGTTCTTCTCGATTATCCGAACCCGCTGTACATTTCACATCTAATATTAGCATTGTTGCAGGATTAACATCAAGTAGATCCGGCAAGGAATACTCTCTTAGAGCAGCTCAGTTCCTTTCGTTTCCTTACCCAGAAACAACACTGCCAGCGCACCGACAATAATGGTTACGAAGAACAGCATAAAGATTGAACTGATGCCGACCTTATCACCTACCAGAAAACCTACCAGCAGCGGTGCGATCACACCGCCGATCCGGCCAAAGGAGGTGGCCAGCCCTGCTCCCGTCGAGCGGATTGCAGTCGGATACAATTCAGGGGTATAAGCGTACATGCCGCCCCATGCGCCAAGGTTAAAGAACGAGAGGCAGATTCCGGCAGCCATCAGCATGCCCTCCGTTGTCGCATTTCCGAACCAGGCAGCGCTGACTGCTGTGAGCAGCAGGTAGATTACCAGTACAAACTTGCGCCCGAACTTTTCAATGAAATAAGCGGCTGTGAAGTACCCGGGCAGCTGGGCAAGCGTCATAATCAGTACATACTCAAAACTCTTAACAAGGCTGAAGCCCTTAATCACCATTACCGTAGGCAGCCATAGGAACATACCGTAATAGGAGAACACCACCGTGAACCATAGAATCCACAGCATGATCGTCGATTTGCGGTACTCCGGCGACCAGACGATAGCAACACGTTTACTCAGCGAAACCGGGGCCTTCTTAATTTCCGCAAACCGCGGGGAATCATCAATGGCACGCCGCAAATACAGCGCATAAAGTGCCGGTACGGCACCTATGCCGAAGGCAATACGCCAGCCGTAATCCGGAATAACAAAATAGGCAATCAAAGCCGATAAGATCCAGCCTACCGCCCAAAAGCTCTCCAGCAGCACAACCGCCCGGCCTCTCTCTTTTGCAGGCATGCTCTCCGACACCAGCGTTGAAGCAACAGGCAGCTCTCCGCCCAGCCCGAACCCGGCTACAAAACGCAGCGCACATAATATCCCGAAGCCTGTAGCAAAAGCCGACAAGCCGCTCGCCGCAGAGAATATCAACAAGGTCCACAGCAATACCGACTTGCGTCCGAAACGGTCGGCCAAAATCCCTGCCGCTGCCGCCCCTGCTGCCATGCCCACCGAATTAATACTGGTCAAAAATCCAATCTGCTCCGGTTCAAGCGACCACTCCTTGGCGAGCGCTGCAACCACAAAAGAAATCATTCCGACATCCATCGCGTCAAACATCCAGCTTAATCCCGCACTGAACAGCAGTTTCCTTTGCTTCGGATTTCGCAGCAGCGTCATTTGATTCAAGTTCAAGCACCCTCTTCCCTTACTCCGACTATTCTACCCTGATATTGCTAGTTTCTCTTACACATTCTAAGAGTGCCGCTTCTAAAAATCAAGGAATAAAGCAGCATTAAAGTATTGCCGGGCCAGCGCTTGAAAATAACAGGTTTGTACAGAAATTGCCGAGATCATCAGCATATTTTGCACAGCATCCCTTTGCGGTCTTGTCAGATGGTTCAGCCGGTTCATCAATTTATCCATTGCACTTCTGAGTGAGCTGTCCGTTTTCCAGGAATAATCTCTGTTTGCGCTGCGTTCAGCCATCCCTTGAGCCTGCAGCGCAGGGCTACGCTTAATCTCTTCGAACAGCTCCGCATACCCGTGATACAGCTGCGCCGGTTCAACCAAATCATCATCATCCCGTTCCGGTTTCAGGAAAAGCAGGCGGAAGAGCTGACGTATACTTTCGAAATCAAGCGCTGCTTTAAGGTCATCAATGATAAATAGCAGCGCAGCCTGATTAACCGAATACTTTTTTCCTTCCCTCGGTGAGCCGAGATATTCCTTGAAGTCGCGCTTCACCCAATTTTGCATAGCGGTGGCACTCAGTGTGGAATACTCTATGAGATGTCCAAGAGCAGCAATGTCCGAGAGCGAGAACCCTTTGACGTTCCCTCTTTTTATGATCTTTTGCAGGATCGGCGGGATTTCCGTAGAGAGGAACGCAGGCAGGGACATCCCCTGTTTCACCTCTTCGTGATGAAATTTCGTCCAGACCTCCTGAAGAATATGCAGCGGTTTTTGCTCTGAGTTTCCGGTCAGCGAGAGCAGCAATCCAGACATTTCTTTTCGGCTTAAAGTAAAAGCTTCCATAGATGGCACCCCTTCGCCATTTGATATTTTAATGAAAAGTTCGTACAATAGGTTCAAGTGAACTCATAATATGAGTATAACCTATTTTAATAACGAGAGGGATGGTAAAGATTTTATGGGTATAGGACTTAGTTTGACGTTGGTGGCCATTTTGATTATTTTAACCGCTTTTTTTGTAGCCACGGAATTTGCAGTAGTGAGATTGAGAGGCAGCCAAGTAAGTCAAATGGTTCTCGAGGGAAAGAAGAACGCTTTAGCTGTACAAAGAGTTGCAGCGAACCTTGACGGTTACTTGTCTGCTTGTCAACTTGGGATCACAATCACTGCCCTCGGTATCGGGGCGTTGGCAGAACCTGCATTTGAGCAGCTGCTGATTCCTTTATTCGATTTGGCTGATATCAGTCACAGTGTGAGCGAACCTATTGCCTTTGCATTGGCATTTATTATTGCCACATTCCTGCATGTCGTAGTCGGAGAACTTGCACCGAAGACGGCCGCTATCAACATTCCGGAGAAAATCGGTCAAATTACAGCCCCGCTGATTATTTGGTTCTACAAAATATTGTACCCTCTGATCTGGCTCATGAACGGTTCCGCCAATCTGCTTGTCAGCTTATTCGGGATGAAGCCGGCCAGCGAGCATGGCGATGCGCACAGTGAAGATGAGATTCGTCTGATTCTGTCCGAAAGCTATGAAAGCGGCAAAATCAACAAAGCCGAATATGGCTACGTGAACCGGATCTTTAATTTTGATGAGATGCTGGCCAAAGAAATTATGGTGCCGCGGACAGATATGGTGTGCTTATTCACCGACCACTCGCTGGCGGAGAATTTCAACATCATCCGTAAAGAGCAGTACACCCGATTCCCTGTCGCTGACGGCAGCAAAGATAATATTATCGGGATGATCAATACCAAACAGCTGTACCTGCAGTATGACAACAACCCGGATTTCGATTTTAAAAGCCTGATATTGCCGCTTCTGACCGTATCCGAGGTAACCCCGGTGAAGAACTTGTTAACCCGTATGCAGGTAGAACGTGTTCATATCGCCCTGCTGCTTGATGAATACGGCGGAACTTCCGGTCTGATTACGATTGAAGATATTCTCGAGGAGATTGTCGGGGAGATCCGTGACGAATTCGACGGGGATGAACGCAAGAACATTGAGAAGCTCAGCGACGTCAATTACTTATTCGACGGCAATGTTTCTCTTCTGGAGATCAAGCAGCTGACAGGTCTTGACTTCCACGATGATGAAGTAACAACCATTGGCGGCTGGTTATACAGTCACCTGAGCGAGCCCACTATCGGCAAAAGCATGAATTACGAACATGTTACGCTTACCGTCCGTGAGATGAACAAAAACCGGATCCGCAAGGTTGAGGTGCTTATCGGGGAAAAGGACTCCCTCGAATCTGGGCAACAAACGGAATAATAGCTGAATATATATAACAAAGGCGCTCCGTCAGGGAGCGCCTTTTGTTGTAGCGGAACTTAGTTAGACAAAATCTTGCTCATATAATATTCGTCCACCCAATTCCCGCTGACTTTCAGTGATTTCTTCTTGATGCCTTCAATTTCAAAGCCGTGCTTGGTGTATAAGGACACCGCTCGATCATTATGCGTCATAACGGACAGCTCCAGGCGCACAATGTCGACGCCGGTTGCCCAGCTCTCCATCTCCCGAAATAAGCCGCTGCCGATACCCATTCCCTGATAATCGGCCAAGATGCCAATCACAATATATGCGCTATGCTTATTGCGTCTTACGCTTCCTCCACTGACGGATATGTAACCCGCCAGCCTGCCATCCGCCACGGCGCCGATTAGTATCGAAGTTTCGGCCTTGGCGAAGTCCTCAATCATCTCTGTTACTTGCTGCAGTCCGGTCTGCCTCTCATCCGGCTCCAGCAGCATAAATGAAGATTCCTCATCCAGCCGGTGCTGCAGACTCAGGAGTTCAGCAGCATCCCCCGGAACCAGCTCTTTCAGCGTTATATTCATCATTTCCCCCTGCTCGATCTAGCTCGGCATAACACTAATTGCCGATGTACTTCTTTCACACATTTTTTAACAACGGCAAATCATCAATACATTTCCGTCAGGATCCTTGAAGTTAAACCAGTGATCATTCTCAATGTCAGTCAGGATCTCCGCACCGCTGGCTTTGACAAAATCATAAGCAGCATCGATGTCCTCCGTATTTAAATGAAAGGACGGCACATTCAGAACCGACTCGGCTGTGAAAATTCTGCTGTCCAGCACAATACCCGGCCCTTGCATCGGCACCACATACAGATGACCGAACAATACCTCACCATCAAGCGGAAGCCCCAGCAAGCTGCAATACCAGTTCTTTGATCTTTCAATATCACTGACCGGAATGAATACGGCGCCAATCTGATTCAGAATCGGACTTGTCACAGCAAGTACAGCCTCCTCTATGCTTTCTCAGAATAGGTATTACTTTTTAGTAATTCGATAAAATATGCCAATTTCCTTCCCCCGCAAGTTGATCGATTGGAACTTATGATATAATCTGGACAGATGATATCAAGACGTCAGGAGAATGAATTTGGCTAATCTATCCCTCGGGCACCTAAGGCTGACGCCACCCAAAATACTATCGCTCGGATTCATGCTGCTGATTGCGGCAGGAACAGTACTCTTATGCCTCCCGGCAGCTTCAACCGGAGACCGAATCTCCTTTATCGACGCCCTCTTTATGGCGACCTCAGCGACCTGTGTCACCGGACTGGCTGTCATCGACACCGGAACACAACTGACGGTGTTTGGACAAATTGTCCTCCTGGTGCTGTTCCAGTTCGGCGGTCTCGGATTTGTGACCATGGCCACGCTGATTACACTTGTACTTAACAAACGGATCTCACTCAAAGAAAGGCTGCTATTGCAGGAATCCATGAACCAGAACTCCATGCAGGGCATCGTCAAGCTGATCCGCCGGGTACTGATCTATTCCCTGGTCATACAGCTTAGCGGAGCCGCCCTGCTTGCCATAAGATTCATGCTGGACATGCCTTTTGGAAAAGCGATATATTACGGTTTGTTTCATAGCATTTCTATCTTTAACAATGCCGGATTTGATCTCTTCGGAGATGTGCACGGGCCATTCAGCGGTCTTACCCGCTACGTGGAGGATCCAATTATAAACATCACTTCCATGCTGCTCATTTTCCTTGGCGGAATTGGGTTTATCGTGTTGTCCGATGTAATCGACTTCCCCAAACGCAAACGTCTGACCTTGCATTCCAAGGTGGTTCTCTCCACTTCAGCCATCTTGATTCTGGTCGGGGCGGCAATTTTTTTCTGGCTTGAACTGAACACCACGCTAAAACCGCTGCATGCCGGCGGCAAAATAATGGCCTCCTTCCTGCAGGCGATTACCCCCCGTTCCGGAGGGGTGACAACCATTGAGATTCCGCTCTTGCGGGAATCCACTCAATTTCTGATGATTCTGCTGATGTTCATTGGTGCGGCGCCTGGATCAACCGGCGGTGGGATTAAGATTACTACCTTTGCCATACTGGTAAGTACAGCATATGCCAAACTGCGCGGGAAGGAAGACATCGTCATGTTCCGCCACCGGATCTCCAAAGAAAACGTGTACCGGGCTATCACGATGACACTGCTCTCACTGATGCTGGTAGTCATTGCGACCATGCTGTTGTCCGTGACGGAGAGTGCAGATTTCCTGACCGTACTGTTTGAGGCGGTGTCCGCTTTTGGGACCTCGGGCATTACAATGGGGCTGACTACGGAGCTGACGACCATCGGGAAGGTTATGGTGATCATTCTGATGTTTGTCGGACGTACCGGACCGCTGACACTTGCCTATGCGCTTAAACCGAAGAACAGCAAGGAGCTCTACCGTTATCCTGAGGGCAATATTACGATCGGGTAGAGCTTTCGAACCTATACCTATATAAAATGCGACCGTTCGCCGGCAGTGAATGCCTTCATCGGTCGCATTTTTGCGATGCTATTCTTCTTCCTGAATGTCCTGGGTATCCAGTGCGGCATCCAGCAGCTGATTAAACAGATCGTCATCATTCTCCAGCAGCGTGTTGATCTCCAGGAACTGCTCTTCGCTCCCCGGTTCGCCGGCAAAGCTGAAACTGTAATCCCATTCGCTTCCCCGTTTGCTGAAGAACGTAATTTCATACGGAGACTTATGATTGTCGAGCGTGAACACCGTCCTCCCGACATAGCTCTTATCTTCTTCGCGTTTCAATTCCGCCTTTATAATTTCCACGTTCATGCGCTTTCCTTCCTTTCATCTGATCGTCCACACTCTCCCAGTATAGCATTGAAATGAAAGCAAATCCCTCTCTTTCCGCTGCAATTGACTTTTTTCATCCGGCGGTTAATAATTTAATACAATGCTCATACAGCACTAAAATATAGTAAATGGAGGAAACCCGATGCTCAATTTAGAAGCGAAGCTTAGCAAATATGCAGATCTGGCAGTCGAAATCGGCGTCAACGTTCAACCGGGTCAAATACTGGTCGTGAACGCCCCCGTTTCAGCAGTAGAATTCGTACGGCTTATTACAGCCAAAGCTTATGCCATAGGGGCAAGTCTGGTCAAAGTAAACTGGAGTGACGAGAGCATTACCCGCCAGCAGTTTGAACATGCCGCACCGGAAGTCTTCACGAAGGCTCCAACGTGGTACGCGGGAGAAATGACCGAATTCGCTGAGAATGGAGCCGCTATTCTGACTGTAATCGCCGAAGATCCCGACGCACTGAAAGGAATTGATCCGGAACGTATCGCCAATTACCAAAAAACACGCGGTGCTGCGCTTACGAAATACCGTGATTACCAAATGTCCGATAAAATCAGCTGGAGTATTGTCGCCATCCCTACACAAGCTTGGGCCGACAAAGTGTTCCCTGATGTTCCGGCCGAAGAACGTGTGGATAAACTATGGGAAGCTATCTTCCACACTGTCCGTCTTGACCGCGAAGATCCGGTTGCTGCCTGGCAGGAGCATCTTGATACACTAGAACAGAAGGCTGATGTGCTTAATGCCAAGAAGTATAAAAGCCTGCATTACATAGCACCCGGCACAGACCTGACTATCGAACTGCCAGAAGGTCACATTTGGGCGCAAGGAGACAGCATCAATTCCAAAGGCCACACTTTTGTTGCCAATATGCCAACAGAGGAAGTGTTCACAGCACCGCTTAAGACAGGTGTTAACGGCACGGTCAGAAGCACCAAGCCACTTAGCTACGGCGGCAACATTATTGATGATTTCTCCATCACCTTCGAGAACGGCCGAATCATCAGTGTAAGCGCCGGTAAAGGCCAGGATTCACTGGAGTATCTAATCAGTCTGGATGAAGGCGCCAAATATCTCGGCGAGGTTGCCCTTGTGCCTCACCAGTCCCCGATCTCCGAATCGAATATATTGTATTTCAATACCTTGTTTGACGAGAATGCTTCCAACCACCTGGCCATTGGCACAGCTTATGCGTTCTGCCTTGAGGGCGGTAAAGAGATGACCCAGGATGAACTGATTGCCCATGGCCTGAATACCAGTGTCACCCATGTCGATTTCATGATCGGCTCACCTGACATGGATATTTACGGAATTACAGCTGATGGTACACGGGAACCGGTATTCAAAAGCGGAAACTGGGCGTTTTAAACACAGACTACAGATAGCGGAGGAGCAAAATCATGTTGAGTTTCAAGCAAAAGCTGGAGAATTACGCACTGCTGGCTGTAAAGATCGGAGTCAATATACAGCCCGGGCAGACGCTCGTACTCAATGCAGACATCGTTGCCGCAGAGCTTGTCCGCCTGATTGTGCGGAAAGCTTATGAGGCCGGTGCTAAGCTGGTCAAGGTCAATTATACCGACGAGTTCGTCACACGGACCCGCTACGATCTGGCCCCGTCGGCCAGCTTCCTTGAACCGCCGAAATGGCAGGCGGATGAGCTGGAGGATCTGGCACGCAACGGTGCGGCCATCCTGACGGTAATCTCTGCCAATCCGGATCTCCTGAACGGTGTAGAAGCCAGCCGGATATCCGATCATCAGCGTACCGCAGGCCAGGCTATGGCCCCGTACCGTGAAATGATGATGAACAATTATATCAGCTGGAGCGGTATCGCTTTTCCATCGCCATCCTGGGCGGCTAAGGTATTTCCCGATGCACCTCCGGAAGAACAGGTTGGCCTGCTCTGGGATGCTATCTTCAAGGCGGTCCGAGCAGACCAAGAGAACCCCGTTGAAGCTTGGAGCCTGCATCTGGGCGGCTTAAAGCAGCGCTGTGACCTTCTGAACGCCAGAAAATACCGCAAGCTGCATTATACCGCTCCCGGAACGGATTTGACCATCGAATTGCCCGAAGGGCATATCTGGTGTCAGGCCGGAGCCGTGAATCGACGCGGGGTCTCTTTCCTCGCCAATATTCCGACAGAAGAAGTATTCACTGCCCCGCTGAAGACTGGCGCTAACGGCAAAGTGAGCAGCACGAAGCCGCTCAGCTATGGGGGCAACATCATCGACCGGTTTACGCTTACCCTGGAGAATGGCAAGGTCACAGACTTTACGGCAGAAGTCGGCCAGGAAGCATTGGCTTCCCTGCTTGCTATGGATGAAGGAGCCGCATACTTCGGCGAAGTAGCGCTGGTTCCTTACCACTCTCCAATCTCGGAAAGCGGCATTCTCTATTACACTACACTGTATGATGAGAATGCTTCATGCCATCTGGCACTTGGTGCCGCATATGCATTTACCTTGCAGGAGGGCATCTCTATGACCAAGGAGCAGCTTGCTGACAAAGGGATGAATCAAAGTCTGACCCATGTGGACTTCATGATGGGTTCCCCGGAAATGAATATAGACGGAATTACAGACGATGGAACTGCTGAACCCATCTTCCGCGCAGGGAACTGGGCTTAAACAAAGTTTCTGAGCTATTGTGTCCGTTCGATTAATCCCTTATAGCCACACCCCGTTGCTCTCTGAATAGAGGGTAACGGGGTGTTTTTGGTTTGCCAGAAGATAGTTAAAGGCATAATTAACCCAAATTTAAAATTATGTTCAAAGAATATTCACAATATTGTTGAAATTAATTCACAAATATGTCACAATACAATTAAGGATTGTATTTCCAATCCAGTTTAGGTGTTGGGTGAAGCCAATCAGTGCTGAACGATACTCACAAACTTTTAGGAGGTCATCCTGATGAAAGAGTCGATATCCCAAGAGCTGGAACGGCCGGAGCATGAACGTCCAAGTGTTCAAGCCCCTACAGACTCAAGCATTATCGCATCCAATGCAATCAAATACACAGCTTACATCATGCTACTATTCGGTTTCTTATACTTTCTGATTGCATACCTGGCTCCTATGCTATGAGGTTGCTTCATTATATAGCTTTAATAGAAAGCGCTTACGGCTTTTGAGCTCCTGCTGGAGTCCGTTAGCCGTTTTTATTTTCTTGCATTGTTCCTTCTTAATGTTATCCACAAATGGGAGCACGCAAAAAAAGGTTTTGCCTTCCTCAACGGACGGCAGAACCTTTCTTTCTGCAAATAACAGCTTCACCGTACTTGCCAGAACTTTGAAACCATTATTTAGTGATTACCAGGACAATGCTTTGCTGATCCAGGCTATGGCAGCAGGCGACCAGGTAGCATCCATTCTGGAGCGCAGCCAAGCTATAGCTTCCTCCCTGGAACCTTCATAAGGTGTGAGGCCATGAATTCCCATCCAATGCCCTACGGTCTCAAACGAAGTGCTGCTCCAACCATTTACTTCTCCCAAGTCATTTTGGCGTGCCTGAACTCCGGAGATTACAATATCAAGGGTGCCTTGCAGCTCTGTGACGGCATTGTCAAAGGCAGTCTTCTTTTCCTTTGCTTTCATATCACCCAAAGAACGCAGCTGGCGGGTATCAATGCCCTCGTTGGCACGGATCACCTGGAGCAATGTCAATGCTTCTCTGCTGGCAAGGCCGTTATTGTACCGTTCTTCCAGTTCTTTAGAGCTGCCCACGGCTTTTACAAATGCCGGAAACCAGTCCCGCGAGACGAGAATTGCCTTTTTCTTAATAAACTTGCCGTACCCGGCCAGTCCCTCACCGGGAAACTGTGCACGCCATCCCCATGGATCCAGCTCTGAACCGGTATGCCAGTTCTCGGCTTTGGTCAGCCCATTTAATGACGGATGCTCCGGAATCAGTGAAGCAAGGGGTACAATCCCCAGCTTGGCAATGACCTCAGCCATCTCCTTATAAGTTGTTACACCGCCCTGCACTTCCACGTTTTCCATCTCACTTTCCCCCTTAACGGAATGGTTAAATCACTTAATCATGGTTGTTCTGGACTGCTTACACTGTCTTCATGCAGCTGATTCCTGCAATAAATGTATCAATCAGCCGGGATAAGGAGATTCCCAAATCGAGCGGCAGGCCGAAGCCTCCCTTGTTCTCCAGTGCAGCAAATCCGTGCAGAATACTCCGCAGTCCCCGAACAGCATGCAGTTCTCCTTCTTCTCCAAGCCCGTAGCCGGACAGCACATGCAGGATAAAGGATAAAATCTGCTCCCCTGCCTCTTCCAGCGCTGTGTTCCCTTGATCAGGTGCTTGCAGTGTTGTTTCGTATAGACCCGGATGCTGCCTTGCAAAGTTCACGTAAGCCTGCCCCATAGCGTGAACGGCTGCATCACCGGTTATCCCCTCAGAAGCCTTTGTCATCGCTGTGTGGAGCTGTTCCAGGCCGTGTACAGCTAGCAGAGTCCGCAGCCCGGCTAGTCCGTTAACATGATTATACAACGACGGAGAGCGTACGCCCAGCTTGGCCGCGAGTGAAGCCAGCGTGACTTCTCCCATCCCCTGCTCATCTGCTAATTCTGCCGCAGCCAATACCAGCGTACGTGTATCCAGTCCAACCCTAGGTGACATCTTATCTTCCTTCCTTTCCTAGCTGCAATTGAGCTTTGTTCACAGCCTGTTTCATGGCTTTTCCAGGCGCCTTCAGCAGGTTGCCGTGTCCCACAGCTAGCACCGCTGCAGACGTTCCTGCAAGCTTAATTGCACTGGCCACAGCCTGCTCCTTATTCCAGGTAGCCAGTGCCGGAAATGGAAACCATGGCACAACCGTCCCGGCCACCGCAGTTCCTCTAAATGTCTGAAAAGCATCCCCCGCTATCAGAGCTCCGCTTCGTTGATCCAGAAAAGACATCGAACCTGGGGTATGGCCGGGAGTGCTGATTGCGCTTAAAGAGCCGACAGTATCTCCGTCATGGAGCAGAATGTCCGGTTTGGTAGAAATTTTGGTAGGTACACTCCCTTTAATCGGAGTCTGCGGTTCACCATGTCTAAGCGAACGGTCTCCGCGCAGCAAAGCTGCATCACGCTCAGAGATATATACAACAGCCTCAGGAAGCCGTTTCTTCAGTTCATCAAGTGCTCCAACATGATCTCCATGAGCATGGGTCAGCACGATTCGGGTAATAGGCAGGTTCAATTTAGCCGCTGTACGGAGGATCCCTTGGACACTAAAAGACATCGCCGCATCAATCAATGTTAATTCATGCTTTTCTACAACAAGATAGCAATTGACCGGAAACCATCCGGGCATCCACGTAAGCTGCAACAATTTTCCTTCTTGAGTAATTCTCATAAATACACCCCTTAAAAACTAATGATATTAGTTATAATATAAACTAATGACATTAGTTTTGCAAGAAGCCCTTTCCAAAGTAGCACATCCGTCTATTCCAGGTGCTTATCCGCATTTTGATTGGAGCGTTTAATCATGAACCATTGCATCCAGGTAATCCCGAAGAAAAAGACCACGGAGCCAACCAATGTGCTCATTACACTCGCAACTACATCAACTTCGTCCTTACCCAACAGGTCATAACTGATCATCAAAATTGCCCATATCAGCGCACCTGCAGCTCCACTGATCAGATTGGTTTTCTTGAGCCGCTTCACTTCCCCGGCCTTGCTCGGCAGGAGGAATAGTCCACCACGCATGCTCCGGAGCGTAACATAGAAACAAGCTGCCATCAGGATGAGGAAGCTGTCCAGCCAATACTTCAGATCCAAGTGCAGAACAAATACTTTAACAAAAACACTGGCCGCTATGCCCACTAACACAATCGTAAACCCGTGCGACATCAACTTATGTACTTCACCTTGAATCCGCTCATCCTTGATCCCCTTACCTTTCATAACTACTCCTCCCAAAATATATCGTTTAAAGTTGTTCCCAGTTCCTTGCAGATGGCAATACATAACCGGATCGTCGGGTTATAATTTCCCGCTTCAATCAGTCCTATCGTCTGTCTCGTCACGCCCACCGCTTCCGCCAGCTGTTCCTGGGACAAGTCCTTCTGGATCCGCGCCAGTTTCAGCTTGATGTTCTTCTCGCTCACCAGAGCCCTCCCGGAGAATAAATTCACTTACCACTCCATTGTAATCTATAACCGTCATTATGTACAATATATATTGCATCTTTATTTCAATCCCATAGAAAAAAAGCATCCCGCAGGATGCTTCAATAAGAGTTGGCCCAGTTTTTGTTCCTAATAGCGGCTTGGGTGTTTATTCCACAACTCCACTCTCCGGATAGCTGTCTACAACTGTAAGCAGCTGAGCGGCCTCCTTGCGTGGACGGCTGGCGGGAATGATCTCCGGATAACCTGCATGGATCATCGCAATCACTTTCTCCCCTGGCTTCACGCCAATCTTGCTGCGGAATTCCGGAGCGTAAATATAAGGATCCGTCTTCCAAATCGTACCTACTCCCCGTTCCCATGCCGCCAGCTGGAAGTTCTGCACAAGTGCGGATGCAGCGGCAAAATCCTCATCCCACTCTCTTTGACGCGGGTCCTCAGGGATCACGACGATTACGGTTAAAGGAATCGATGAAAGATATTCTTTGCGTTTGGCTGCAAATTCCGGATCAGTTGCCCCGCGCTTCAAGAATGTATAAGCAGCATCCCCAAGGAATTCCGCTCCTTCCCCCTGAAAAGCAATAAATCTCCACGGCTGCCGCAGTCCATGATTTGGCGCCCATACTGCGATATCCAGCAGTTCCTCGAGCAGGCCTGCAGGCAGGGGTTCAGGCTTAAACTGTTTAATGGAGCGGCGCTCCTTGATCACTTCGGCAATGCTGCCGTAAGCTGCAGACTGGTTCTGATTAATAAGGATTCCCTCCAGCAGTAAGTTATGATAACCATTCTCAGTGATTGTACATGATTCCAATCGCTTTTTCAAACTGGGGAATGTCCTGATCATGCGCTTCAAGCCTATCTTGGAGGTGAATACGCTTGTTCGCTGTACAGCCAAGTGGAAACGGCCTCGCCGTCCTCAAAAGGACGGTATCCGTTTCAGCGAGAAATAGAAGGATATTTTATAGCGTGAAGCATATAAAC
>NZ_JBOFBG010000037.1:0-74718 GCF_051594305.1 Paenibacillus sp. IHBB 3054
TTAAATAGACCTTATCGATTGAGATAAGGTCTTCATTTTTATTTAGAGGAGTCGGATTAAAATGGCAAAAGAAGCTTTATTAATTGTGGATATGAGTAATGATTTTGTAGCTGATAATGGAACATTAACGGCTGGTAAGCCTGCACAAGAGATAGTACCTTTTATTAAAGATTTGGCAACAAGATTTTTAGCGGAGGGAAATGTAGTTGCAGTAACAATGGATGAACACCAACCCAATGATCCACACTTTGAATTATGGCCACCACATAATATTGTAGGTACAGAAGCTCAACAATTGTTCGGAGAATTATATGATTGGTTTCAAGATAATAAGGATCATGATAATGTAATTTATACGTCAAAAACGAACTATAATTCATTTTTTAATACAGATTTGGCCCAAACTTTACGAAATTCAGGAGTAGATAAAGTTCATACTGTTGGGGTGTGTACAGATATTTGTGTCTATTTAACAGTTGCAGGAGCAGATGCAGAAGGGTTCAAAACAGCAACTCATAAACGAGGTGTGGCAACATTTACTGACCTTGGAGAAACAATGATAAATCACATGAAACTTTGCTTCCACACTGAAATTATTGAATAAACGCGACTCACATCGCTAAAGCCCCTTCTCGATTCTACTGACCAACCATCCTCTGCTATTAAGAGTGATGCAATTGAATTTGAAATTCCTATGCCTTCACTGTTCGCAACAAGACTGGCAGAACAATTTTGAGCTAAAGCGATATTTGCGACTATAAATAGGGAGTTAACTACTATAAGCAGTAAGATAAAACAGGTCAACTTTCCGCATTCAATCCCTCCTAGTTTCATTTGATTGGTATCTGGTAACTGCTCTTAGAAACAATATCTTCTATCTCAAACTGGAGCCGGCATTTGGTTTGTTTGCCCTCTTGTTCCTTGCATACAAGTGAAGTGAAATAAAAAGTGTACGGTTCTCCTTCATTGGTGAAGTGTGCTGTTGCTATATATATGATGCTGCCCACAGGGCTGAATCATAGCGCAGGGTCAGCCTTGCTCTACTGCCGCTCCATATCACCGTGTCTCACTTGAAAATAGGTTCGATTCGGCTAATCAGCCTTTCTTCTATAGACTCTGCCATCGCCTTCCAGTCAAAATATCTTCCAGTTCCAATATGGATCTCTTTTTACCTGCTTGGAAGAGGACAGAACGGGTAAAGCAGTGAATCGGAGCTTCACCGTAAGCTAATCCAAGGATAAAAATAGAAAAACATCTGCCAATCCTGTAATGTTGTAAGTCCTACCAAACAACAAAGGAATGAGCAGATGCAAACTAAGTATATCAATGAAATGTTCAACTTACCTGAACTAAAAATCCAACAGATTTTGCAGATAAACGCTGATGAAATTCATATAGAGAAGCATCGCCAGTAGACACCAAACAGCGATGCCCGATTTGTCGATCCGATGAATACGTCATTCGTAAAGGAAGTAATGAAACACGTACCATAAGGCACCTTTCCGTGTTTGAGAAGATCGTATACCTATTGGTTCCAACAATCCGTATGCAGTGTTCGCAGTGTCAGGTTAGTTTTGTTTAGGCGTATGACTTTGTTGGATCTAAAAGACGATATAGCAACCTCTTTCGAACACGAGCTGCCGAACAAGCTATGGGCTCAACCGCAGCACATAGCGCTCGTATGCAACAAGCGCCCGCCAGTACCGTGCAACAGATGCACAACGAGGCGACTCCTATGGAAAGTGAACGTCTTTCAAAACAAGCTTGGGGACAGGCAAAAGCAAACCATAGTTTGGTGTTAGGCGTTGATGACTTCGCCATCAAAAAGGGACATACCTACAATACAGGCATTCATGACCTCAAGGGAGAGATGATGCTTGATTTGTTACCCGGACGAAAGCTTGAGGACTTACGTAATTATGCGAAGTCCCATCCAGATTTCATGCTACTTAAACCCAAAGCCGTGGTGATGGATTTAGCTAAAGCCTCTTTTGAAAACATCAACTTTCACCTCATCCCACAATTGTACTTTTGGATCAGGAAATGAAAAAGCTGCTTGGTGACCTCAAAGGGAACTTCTTTATAAGTTCTATAAGCGGGATACGACGAATAGGAATGATCTCTCTTAGATAAGAAAGTTCACTCCTATTCTTGATCAATATAAGACCCTTGATTAATTATGAGACACAGTTTCTCTCTTTGCTGAGTTCATATGCAATACTGATCTGAACAATTCTCCACGCAGAACGATCAAGTATCATACATTATTTAATCTCCTCTGCAATATACTTGTGTCTCTCATCAATTTTCTTGTCCTAATTCCTTACTCATACATACATGAATTGTAGTTTATGTTTAACCAGTAGGGTTCTAAGATTCTCACGCAATATAAAGATCTTTAATCTTATAGAATTTTTCAAAAAGGCTGTAACTCTATAGCATCTTGAATCCGACTGTTATCCAGAATCAAGGGGATTTTTCCATTTGGATAGACAGAGAGAAGATCTTCTTTACCTGATTTGGTGTTTGAAGTAAGCTTGGGAGCTTCTTAATCGCATTCTATATAGCTAAATAAGATTTGGCCTTTATTAAATGTAGGTTAAATCTTTAAAGGTTATTTTCTTAGCCAATCATTATTCATTAAACATCCGATAAATATGGTCCAGTTTTTCCTTCAAAACGTCGAAGCGTACAAAACGATCCTCTCTCAAATACTCTTTTTGTCCGATAATTAAGAGCATGGTTGGAGCACTCAGGATCAGAAACTTCCCTGCCACCTCTTCAACTTTGCTGGCGTCGATATGCCCAAAGCGGATAAGCGGGTACCTGGACAGCAGCTCCTTCAGCTTGGGCAGCAGAGCGTGGCATGTACTGCAATCGGGCCTGGATACATACAAGAAACTCAATTCATTTTCCTCCAAAAAATCCTCGGCCTCCCGGATCGAAGCCAGTTCCTTAACCTCTTTCATCAAGCTCCCCCATTTCTCAGAATTAGCCCAGACCACATTTATCTACACAATGCTTTATTAACCGATTTTGGATACTTCACCTTTGATATCGATTTGAACGCCTGCTTTTTTAAGCATATTTCCGACATCACAGTTTCGGTCAGCCGCTTCAATGGTTCGCTCGGCCAATTGAGCCTGATCTTCAGTCGCATCGCCAGCTAGAACAATTGTTGGGTGGTGGACAATTTTGAACCCTTCCTCTTTGGAGACACTTGCTTCCGAATGCATCTTCAGGCTGTCTACAGCTACACTTCTTGCCTCAAGCAGCCCTACAAGCGTCATCAGAAAACAAGTTGCTGCTGAAGCGACGAGCAGTTCCTTGGGTTCGGTACCTCCACCGCTACCGCCGAAGGATTGGGGCATGGCAATTTCTGTGTTGAGATAACCTGCTTCGATCTTCCCGCCCCCGCTTTTGTTTCCGTTCCAAACCATTTTCAATTTTGTTTTTGCTTGATCCATCACAAACATCTCCTTTGTTAGTTAACTAGATAATTAGTCATTTATATTCACATGTTAATTCCTTCTTTAGAATTTGTCAAATATTCTCCGCAGAACAAGTAATCTACATAAGAATGCTAGATTTTTAATATCGATCCCGATTCTCCCTTGCCTATTTATATACAGATTAAAGAACAGATAAAATGGCTTGTAGGAAAAGGGCTGCTCAAATCGGGAGATGTGCTTCCTTCCACCAATCAGCTGGCCGTGCAATTGTCGATTAACCGGAACACCATTCAGAGCGTATATACCCAGTTGAAAGAAGACGGGCTTCTGCTGATGAAAAAGGGGTGGGGAACGCAAGTTGCCGACGAAGAACAAATTCAGCGTTTTAAAGCTAACAATCCTCATTTTTCTTTTGTAGAACAAATGATCGACGAAGCTCACAAATTAAATTTTGCTATTGATGACCTACTACTATCCGGCTTCGCTTATGTTCACTTGTTTGGCCAGAAACACAAACGTAAACTACATTTTTAATTCTTTCAACGTGAAATTGGTATTATTAAAGTGTTTCATCAACTTATCTCGTCTGGAGTGGTTTTAGCCTCAGGTTTATTTTTGATGCCGGTAAAAAATCCATTGAATTATGTCAGGCGTAGAAATCTAATATTTGTATAATCAGAAAACCTCTTCACTTGAGGCACTTATCTTTTGATACCAATTAAAGTATTTCTTAAAGATAAAGTGAAGCTCTTCCAAGTCGAACTCTTTGTGTTGCATCAATTTGTCTGAAAATCACCCCGATTTAGCATAAATTTTTTTCAACTTGCTTTATAAATTTGAATATTGTAATATTACGATATAACGATATATAAAGCAAAGGGGAAATTCCAGTATGGATAATGATTTCGAACAATTTAATGAGGCTTGTGACATTCTAAAGGCCTTAGCTCATCCGGTTCGATTATGTATCGTTAAAGGACTTCTGAAAAAAGGGGCTTGCAACGTTGGATTTATGAAGGAATGTTTAGATCTTCCGCAATCCACAGTGTCTCAGCATTTGCAAAAACTTCGCAGCTTCGGCATTGTCAAAACTGAACGTAATGGACTCGAAGTCAACTACACCATTGCTGATGTCAGAGTGAAACAATTAATTCAAGTTTTCTTCGGGAAGGATGATCAATCATGAGTAAAAAGGTTCTAATTATCGGAGGAGTTGCTGGAGGAGCTTCAGCCGCCGCACGCCTGCGCCGTTTGGATGAGGAAGCACATATTGTGATGTTTGAGCGCGATGAACATATTTCTTTTGCCAACTGCGGGTTACCCTACTATATCGGCGATTCAATTAAAGACCGTTCCAAACTGATTGTGCAGACACCAGAAGCCATGTATAAGCGTTTTAATCTTGACATTCGTACAAAAAGTGAAGTGACCCGTATCGACCCTGTCTCCAAAACAGTCCGCGTTAACAGCAATGATCGCGGCATTTACGACGAAAGTTATGATTACCTTATTTTAGCGCCAGGAGCAAAACCTATACGTCCTGCTTTACCCGGCATTGATAGCTCCAAAGTCTACACTTTACGTAATATAGCAGACACGGATCGCATAAAGCAACGCGTAAGCGAAGCGAATTCTAAGTCCGTTATTGTTATAGGCGGCGGTTTCATCGGAGTGGAAATGGCGGAAAATCTTAAAGAAATAGGACTGAATGTTACCCTCGTTCAAGCCGATTCTCAGATTCTGGCGCCTTTCGATATCGAAATGTCCCATGTATTGACCCAAGAATTAGAACAACACGGCGTCAATCTACTCTTCTCCGAAAGCGCGAAGGCATTTAAGGAAATTGATGACAGCATACAGGTTGAGTTAGCCAGCGGAACAATGTTAGTTACTGATATGGTTATTTTAGCTATCGGGGTTACACCTGATACTTCCTTTTTAAAAGATAGCGGAATAGAACTTACTTCCAGGGGCCATATCATAGTAAATGATAAATTAGAGACTAATGTGGATGGCGTATTTGCAGTCGGTGATGCGATACAAGTGGTTGACTTCATTAATGGGACCAAGACCGCTATACCGTTAGCTGGCCCTGCCAATAAACAAGGACGTATTGCTGCAGATAATGTATGCGGTTTGGGAGTGACTTATAAAGGTTCACAGGGAACATCTATTATTAAAGTGTTCGGCTTGACGGGAGCAACTACTGGAAACAATGAGAAAACTCTTCAGAGGTTGGGGATTCCCTATCAAGTAGCTTATGTTCATCCAAGTTCTCATGCATCATATTATCCAGGTGCTACCCCTCTTACCATTAAGCTGCTTTTTGACACTAGAGGTACTGTACTGGGCGCTCAAGCTGTAGGATCTGACGGAGTGGATAAGAGAATTGATGATATAGCAACCGTTATTCACTTCCGTGGAACAGTTAGCGATATGACCGAGCTTGAGCTTTCCTACGCTCCACCCTTTTCGTCTGCAAAAGATCCTGTTAATATGGCCGGCTATACTGCGGAGAATATACTTACAGGGAGAACTAAAGTGTTTGTACCCCAAGACTTAAAAACCCGTGATTCTCAACATACCATTCTGGTGGATGTTCGCTCTGAGATCGAGCACAACAATGGTCACATTCCTGGTTCTATACTTATTCCTGTGGACGAGCTCCGCTCGCGACTAAGTGAATTGGATCCCAGTAAAGAGATTTGGGTGTATTGCCAAGTTGGCTTAAGAGGTTATACTGCCTCACGAATTTTACAGCAAAAGGGGTATAATGCTCGGAATTTAACAGGTGGCTACAAGACATATAAAATGGCCAATTATACGCCCTCCAGCAAATCAACGCCATCGCCGGTGCCAACGCCTGCAGACGTTAGACAAGAAACAGCTGTAATAGTTGAGCAACAAGAAGACGCATTACATGCAGATTTTGAACTGGATGCTTGTGGATTATCCTGCCCCGGTCCACTCATTCAAGTCAAGCAACAGATGGATAAGCTGAAAAACGGCCAAGTGCTGCACGTAACAGCATCCGATCCCGGTTTTTATGAAGATATTCTGGCTTGGGCACAAATGTCAGGCAATCAATTAATTAAAGTAGGTAAGACACAGAGGGGAACAACTGAAGCTTTTTTAAGAAAAGGTACCCCTGATACTAATCGTCCCGCTGCAACGGAAGCGACACCTTCCCGCCTGGATGGCAGCTCTATGGTTGTGTTCAGTGGTGATCTCGACAAAGCCATAGCGTCCTTTATTATTGCTAATGGAGCTGCATCAAGCGGAAAAAAAGTGACCATGTTCTTCACCTTCTGGGGATTAAACGTTATCAGAAAGCCGGAGAAAGTCCCTGTATCCAAAAGCTTTGTTGGGCGCATGTTTGGAGCCATGATGCCCCGCGGCAGTCAAAAGTTGACTATATCAAAGATGAACATGCTGGGTCTGGGGACGAAAATGATCCGAAGTGTCATGAAAGATAAAAATATTTCGTCTTTGGAAGAATTAATTCAATCTGCGATTCAACAGGGTGTTGAAGTGGTTGCTTGTTCAATGTCAATGGATGTGATGGGAATAACTGAAGAAGAACTTATAGACGGCGTGAAAATTAGTGGTGTTGGCTACTATCTCGGTCAGGCAGATCAATCTAGTCTTAATCTGTTTATTTAATCTTACTTGCATAAATTCATGTGTTAAAAATACAAAATGCCGGAAGCACAACTTCCGGCACAAAATATCCTCGATTAAGGTCAAACCAACCGCAAACAAGTGACTTCGACTCTGCTCACATAAAGATGCGAAATGTCTTCTTCATTGGTAAAATATGCGCCTATGAATGGTGAGAAAACTAAATCATTTCGAGGGAGCTTAATCGAACTTTTAATCATTCTTTACGAAGTACCAAATATCCTTTCCTGTCATATCTTCATCAGCATATCTAGGGATTACATGTAAATGTGAATGGAAAACATGTTATCCACCTACATGACCACAATTCCATCCGACAATATAGCCATCTGGTTTATAAATAGTTTGTCCTCTTATTGATTTCTAAAATGGAGTTAAAAACTTCTTGTGGTAGCTCTATTGCGCTATGTTCTGAATTTCGCTTATTAATATTTTGCCTCCTCAATAGGGCTTGTTTCTTAGAAATGCTATTCTTCTCACCGCTAACTGCAGCATTTTTTCTTAATGGAGGAACATCTTCTCTAGCAATTACCTTTCCCTCAACCATTACTTGCACAGGCATAGGATACAGTTTTCTAGGAATTGTATGCTTTAATTTTAAGACAAGTTCAGATGCAGTACGGTAAGCATCTTCTCTGTGAAGAATAAAAGCCAGGGCATCAATCTTAACGTAATTCACAAAAATTTCCGCTTTGATTAAATCCGCGATCCGGTAATTTTTTAATTTCACAGCCATTGTTGCATAGCCACGGGATAATGACTTTATCTGATCAAAGAAATCATAGGCAATTTCTGAAGTAGGCATCTCATAGTTTAATATTGCCTGCTCCGCTTGATAACTTAGATCAATAAAAATTCCTTTTCGACTTGTGGCCAGCTTCATCATATCGCCAATATATTCTTGTGGTAATGTAATCGTCACATCTGAAATCGGTTCCTTCACCAGTTGTACTTTATTGAATGACGGGTAGTAAACGGGATTATTCACCCATAACTCGGTGCCATCCTTCATATTTACAAGATACGGAACGTTAGGAGCCGTTGTAATTACAGTTACACCATACTCCCTTTCAAGTCGTTCTCGAATAATTTGCAGATGCAGCATACCTAAGAATCCACAGTGATACCCTTTCCCCAGTACTTCAGATTGTTCCTCCTGATAATGGAAAGATGAGTCATTCAGGGATAGTCTATGAATTGCATTTTCAAAATCCTTTTGTCTATCGTCTCTAGGATAAAACCCTGCATAAACCATCGACTTTGATTTTTCATAACCTGGCAATTGTTCATTTGTTGGAGTGGTAGATGAAGTTAATGTATCACCAATTTTCACTTGCTGTACTTCTTTCAAACCAGTAACTACATATCCTACCTCACCTGCAGACAGTAAATCTGTTGACTGCATATGAGGAGAAAATACGCCAATCTCTACAGGGTGGAAATATGTCTGTGTAGCCATAAACAGAAGCGCCTTTTCCTTAGTTAAAGAACCTTCAAACAAACGGATATAAGCGATTATTCCTTTATATGGGTCGTATTGAAAGTCAAATACAAGTGCTTTTAAAGGTTCTTCAATTACATCTGCTGGAGGAGGGATAACAGCTTGAATATACTCCAACACATCATCAACACCTTTACCCGTTTTCGCAGAGATGCATAAGATATCTTTCTCGTTAAAATCCATTAGTTCACTAATTTGGCGACGGGTTTGTTCCACATTAGCATTTGGACTATCAATTTTATTGATAACTGGTATGATGACTAAATTATTATTTTTTGCAATCTGATAATTCGCGACGGTTTGTGCCTGAACACCTTGTGTTGCATCTACAAGAAGAATTACACCTTCGCAAGCAGCCAAGGCTTTTGAAACCTCGTAAGTAAAATCAACATGTCCAGGAGTATCAATTAAGTTATACTGATACTCTTTTCCATTCTTCGCTTGATAAAAAACGCGTACTGTGCGTGACTTTACCGTTATTCCGTGTTCGCGTTCCACATCCATAGAATCAAGCATTTGCTCTTTTAATTCCCAGTTTGAAACAGTTAAAGTCAACTCCATGATACGGTCAGCAAATGTTGACTTCCCATGGTCAATATGCGCGATAATCGAAAAGTTACGTATATATTCTTGTTGGTTTTTCATTGGTTATTACTCCTCTAATGTTTTATTAGTTGATTAGAGGATTTTTGCAATCCTCTATTTAGGATGCAACACCAATCGTAATAATAATTAAAGTAGGAAAATACATTCTAAACACTTCCTTATAGAGTTTTCAGAAACTAATTATAGTTTACTTATATATATTTCTTTTATCAATAGTAACTGGACAGTCAAAAGTTCTTGTCGAAAAATCGTAACATAGCAAAATAACCCAATCAGCAATGCTCTCGTATCCTTAAGGTTCCTACCCCAAGAAAGGATATCCATCGCTGAATAGGTTACAACAAAAAGTGTGTCTCATTTTCGAGCGATTGACCAGACCTATGCTCAAAAATCTGAATGATCTTTTAGTTCCCTTCCGCTCTTGCTTTTCCAGACAGGCCACGTTTGAGTGGTTTGTCGTGATTGTCGTCGGCTTCATGTTACGCTCCGACCGTCTGGGCGTGCCTTCAGTCATCCAGGTTCTCTCGCTGAATGGCCGCTGTTACGAGACGCTGATCCACTTCTTTCGTTCGTCCGCGTGGTCTTTGCCTTCTCTTCGGCAGCAGGTTGCGGACGTATATAGAGACCATCTACTGTATCCGAGTTTTGACCTCAAGAAGCAGCAACAAGAATTTAATGAAGCTTTGACTGATTCTGTTATTGTGTTAACTTCAGTTTCTCAGGGATTACGTCATCACCCTTCCGGTATTAGCCAGCGACGGGTGTGAAAAATCCATTCTGCACAGCTTGTTTCACCCACTCTTTGAGCGGAGTGCCCGGTGTGGCAGAACGCAGCTCGTCGCTGACTTGCTCTGGCTTGGGAAGTAAATGAGTATTTAATCCAAGCCATTTGTACGAGTCGGCCAGGCCTACTGCTGATTCCTTGCCCAGTACCGGAGATAACGCTTCTTGGAACGCTTCCACTGGGAGAGAGTAAAACTGTACATTTCTATTCAGTGCGGCGCTAAATTGCTCAGCCAGTTGATTTCCGGTCAGCGCCTCAGGTCCTACGATTGGTAATGTCTGCCCTGCCAGTTCTGGATGGTTAAGTGCATATACGCTGTAAGCAGCTGCATCTTCCATACTGATCCAAGTGATTGCAAAATCGGCTGGCACAGGATAAGCCAGTGTTTGGTTGTCTACAACGCCGGGGATAAGGAAGTTTTCCATATAAAGTGTAGGTTGAAGGATGATAGACGGAATGCCACTTTGCTTCACATAAGCAATCAATTCCCTCTTAATATCATAGGCAGCAACACCTGTAACATCATCTGTAAAGAAACCGCTGGCATTAAAAACGAGAAGCTTAACATTGGCTTCTTTGGCGGCATCGACGGTATTACGGATGAATTGTCGATTACGCTCCAAGTCGAAATCCACCGGCAACACCAGAAACACTTTGCTGACACCTTGATAAGCTGGAGTTAGGCTGCCTGCATCTGATAGATCACCAACAAAGGCAGTAATGCCTTGCTCTTGAAGCTGAGCTGCCTTGTCCGAATTTCTTACGATTGTATGAACGGCGTATCCTTCTTTCAGAAGCTTGCTAGCGACTGCCCCTCCTTGCACGCCGCCAGCTCCATAAACTAATACTTTATCCTTAATTGCCATTTGTTCATCATCCTTCCGCTTACTAAAACAAGTTTAGTGATTATAGTTAAATAATACAGGTTTAAATTCATTTATGTAAGTACGCACATGAAGGATATATAGTATCCTTAAGGATACCTAATAAAGGAGAGAAACAGAGTGGATAAACAAGACTCACATTGCTCACAATGTCCGGTTGAATATACGGTCAATATGGTTGGGGGCAAGTATAAGCTAGTCATTTTGCACAGGCTTTCGATTCTTGGCGTGAGACGATTTAATGAATTAAGAAAAGAGTTTCCCAATATTACTCAGCGTACACTCACTCGCCAGCTGCGTGAGCTTGAAAACGATGGGCTGATTAACCGACAAGTGTATTCTGAAATCCCACCCAAGGTAGAGTATTCTTTGTCAGAGACCGGGAAGAGCCTGCATTCTATACTTTATCAGATGGAGAATTGGGGCCTGAACCACATCGCAAATAATCCAAAAGAATCATAGGCCGTGGCAAGTATGTCTCGGTATGGTAACGGCCTCAGGTCCCATATATAGTTAAGACTGAGGCCGTTTAAATACTACTTAACATCGAATGAACCAGATCGCTCTGATAATCACCCATTTATAATGGAACAGATTCAGCTAAGGCACCCAATTTCAATAGTACTTAAAAATGCCAATCATAAATCCAGATCTTTCCCGTTAGTAGCAATAACCTTTTTATACCATTCAAATGATTTCTTCTTGGTTCGTTTAAATGAACCTTGACCAAAGTCATCCCGATCAACATAGATAAACCCATACCTTTTTTTCATCTCACCTGTACTTGCACTTACAATATCAATAGGTCCCCAAACTGTATAACCCAGCAGATTTACACCGTCGTATTCTACCGCATCCCTCATCGCGCGAATATGCTCGCTTAAATAGGAAATTCGATAGTCATCTTCAACATAACCGTTCTCGTCAGGCATATCCATTGCACCTAGGCCATTTTCCACAATAAACAACGGCTTTTGATAGCGATCATAGATGTTGTTCAGCGTAATTCGTAGTCCAAGCGGATCAATCTGCCAGCCCCAATCACTAGCTTTCAGATATGGATTAGGCAAGCTCGGAAACAGATTTCCTCCAATCGTATCTGTTAATTCAGGATCTGCACTTACGACGCTTGAAGAATAATACGAGAAGCCGATAAAATCTACAGTATGCTGTTTTAGTAATTCCTTGTCCCCTTCTTCGAACGGAAGGACAATATTTTTGCGTTCCAAGTCTTTGAGCGTATAAGCCGGGTACTCCCCTCTTACTTGAACGTCTATGAAGAAATAACTCTGGTTTTCTACCTGCTTGGCTTTCCAGACATCTTTCGGATCACATGTTCTCGGATAGGGTGCGTTGGCTGCCAGCATGCAACCCACTTTATTCTCTGGATCTACTTCATGCGCAATCTTGGTCGCTAAAGCACTAGCGACCAGTTCATGATGACTTGCTGCATATTTTACAGCTTCTGCATCCTCATGTTCCTCAATAAATAATCCGGCTGCCAGAAACGGAGCTTCCAGAACCATATTAATTTCATTAAAGGTAATCCAGTATTTCACCAAACCTTTGTAACGGTTAAAAATGACTGTGCATAATCTCTCATAAAAAGAGACCAGCTTTCTATTTCTCCAAGAACCGTACTCTTTAACCAAATGCATTGGAACATCAAAGTGAGTAATGGTTACAAGAGGTTCCATGTCATACTTGCGGCATTCCATAAACAACTCCTCGTAAAATTGAAGTCCGGCTTCATTCGGTTCAGATTCATCACCTTTAGGGAAAATTCTGCTCCATGCAATCGATAACCGATAGACCTTGAAGCCCATTTCGGCAAACAGGGCAATATCTTCCTTAAAGTAATGGTACATATCAATGCCTTCTTTTGCCGGATAATAGTAGTTATGACCATAATCAAACATTTTTAGTTTCCCCATCAAAACGCTCTCCCGATCTTCGCCTGTAGGGCTCAAATCCACGTTTGCAAGGCCTCTGCCATCCACATCATACGCACCTTCGGACTGATTGGCCGAGGTAGCACCGCCCCATAAAAATCCTTCTTTAAAACCCATATAAATCGTCTCCTTCAAACACGCGTAATTGTAAACCGTTTCTTAGAGCAAGCCTGTCAGCAGAACTTCGCCTGCATTCACCTTGGATTCTTTTGTCTCGATAATTTCCAGGTAATTATCCGTATTTGTAACGATCATTGGTGTCTCAACCGAAAAACCTGCTTTTTCGATTTCTTCAATGTTGAAAGTAACCAGTCTCTGACCTTTTTGAACTGTATCACCTTCCTGTACAAACGCTTCAAAGTGTTTTCCTTTTAATCGCACAGTGTTAAAACCAATATGAATCAGTACTTCCATTCCCTCATCGGATACCAGTCCAACAGCATGCTTTGTAGGAAAGAGTGTGACAACCTTGCCATCAAATGGGGCAACCAGTTCACCTGTTGAAGGACGAATTCCAATCCCTCTACCTAAAACTTCTTGTGAGAATGCTTCATCTTTTACTTCTTTAATAGAAATAACCTCACCGCTCATCGGACTGGACATGACATGTCTTTTGCTCAGTTCGGATTTTGGAGTCTCGACTTCCGCTGTTTCATCTTTAAACATTACAAATGTTAGAATAAATGAAACGATCATGGCAAAAACAACCCCAATAATGGCAATCATAATGTTGGCTGTTCCAGGATCATTAGGATCAATCATTGTAAAAAATTCAAATATTCCTAACCCTCCGAAAGTAAACTCCCTCAGGTTGTATAGCCCGTAAAATCCTCCTGCAACCCCGGAAACAATACAGCTCATGATAAACAGTTTTTTTCGCGGAAGCGTAATTCCGTAAACTACCGGCTCGGTTATACCAAATAGTGCTGAAATAGCCGCAGGTATCCCTAATGCTTTCAAATTTTTATCCTTGGTTTTGATGATAATTGCAAGCACAATGGCCATTTGGGAAAAAGAGGTCGCAAAGACAGAGGCCATAATGGTGTCATAACCTAGCGTCGTAATATTGTTTATATAAAGAGGAATTAGCCCCCAGTGGAGTCCGAAAACAAGAATGACTTGCCATAGAAACCCCAACAGAAAACCTGCAAGTAATGGACTTGCGTCCCGTGCAGCAAGTATTCCTTGCGCAATCAATTCAGAGGCATAGCTTGCTACAGGGCCTATTATTAAAAATCCCAGAGATAAAGATACCAATACCGTAACCATCGGTACCATAAAAAACTTGACTACATCCGGAACAATTTTATCAAGCATGCGTTGTACTTTAGAAGCAAAGTAGACAACGATGATGACCGGAAGCACGGTGGACGTATAGTTCATGCTGATTAGCGGAATACCAAACAGATCCAGATATACAGGGGAGCTTAACGCTGTACCACTGAACAAGGTATAAAGTGGCTCTTTGGAGCCAGCCAAAGCATCCAACTGGATCGCAGGATAACACATGGCTAAGCCAATCAATATGCCAATAAAGGGCTGAACTTTAAATTTATTGGCGGAAGTATAGCCCAAAAATACAGGAAGGAACATAAATAAAGCGTCTCCCATAGCATTGATGAGCGTATAAGTTCCACTATCTAAAGAGTATACGCCTAAAACGTTTAACAACGTATTGAAGCCTTTAAGCATTCCGGCCGCTAATAAAATACCAAGAATTGGCTGAAACAAACCTGATATGATATCAATGAGGGCATCCAACGGTTTTTTCTTTTTAACTACAGTCTCTGCCAAAGGATCCGATTGACCATGATTAAGTTTAGCAAACGTTGTAACCTCGGAATACACCTCTGAGACATGATTACCAATAACGACTTGATACTGACTACCGGAGCGTATGACCGTAACTACACCTTCTATTTTTTTCAAAACTTCATCATTTGGCAGTGAGTCATCTTTCAGATGAAATCTTAATCGCGTAACGCAATGTGTCAGATCACTAATGTTTTCTGATCCCCCTACATGGTTCACGATCTCTTCAGCTAACTTTTGATATTTACCCATTATTTTTCTCCTCCATAACTATTATATAAATAGATCCTGAAGGGTCTGGCCAACTTAATGTCACCATCCTGTCTTGCGTGTAACATCTCACCCCCTTAAAGGAATTATTTTAAGAATTTGTTTTGTAAACTACTCTTTGGATATGGACTGTTAGATACAGTTTCTCTTCATTTGTAAGATTGTAACTATAATTAGCTTCGATATACTTTTCTATTTTTTCGACGCATAAGAAAGCGTTCTTATACTTTGATTTAATTACATCTAGCAGATCCTGATCACTTTCATTTTCATGCATGTTCCCGCCAACTAATCTTTGGGCAAAAAATTTCAAATGTGAAATAAAGCGATAGAAGTAAACTGATTTTTCATCAAAATTAATCTGAAAATAAAACCTTACAATATTGCTTATTTCTTGAATGATTTTAGTAACCCGATAGATATCTTGGCTCTCTTCTCTTTCTTCGGCATTCACTATATGCAGAGCAAGGAACCCAGCCTCATCATCAGGGAATTGAATATCTAGATCCTGACTGATATATTGTAGAGCCTTAACACCAACCTCATATTCTTCAGGGTAAAAGCGCTTGATATCCCAAAGTAGTGCATTTTTTAAAATAACGCCATCCCGAAACCGATTCACGGCTGTAAATATATGATCACTTAAAGATATATATATACTATCATTCAACTTTTTCCCTAAAGTTAACTTTGCGTAATTTATTATTTGGTCGCTTACATTAAAATATTCAATCGGAATCTCTGTTAAAAGATCCTGTAGTTTAATAAATGATTCTTTGGTTGACAATGAGTAAATCTTTTCTACGACTTGCTCATCAATCAGATCCCCAATTTTTTTTTGATATGCTATTCCTTTGCCCATCACAATAACTTCTTGGTCGAATTTATCCCGTATTACCGCCACGTTATTGTTAAGAATTTTACGTATAATCATGTTCTGCCCTCCTTTATACAAATAAAGACCCGCCCGCACATAATGAAATTAACGTCCCGAAGATACGTTAATCAAAATGTGCAAGCAGGTCTAGCTTGTAATTAAACAATCACTATCCTTAACTCGCACTTTAATTATATCTATGATTAGTTAATTATTCAATATTTTTTTATAGAGAGAAGATTTCCATACGGTTGATGCAATCATCATTATTTCCAATATTCCCTTTAATAATCATCAAGTGTCTGACCGACACCAACAAATATTTTCACTTATCGGATAGCGGTTCCATCCGAATGCTACAGGTAATTCGTATGTACACTTTCGAACAGAATACAAAACGAGCCAGAGAGTCAACTGACCGGGCTCGTTCTTGTATAATCCACATAAAGGGAATGTTCTCCCGTACCGCTTTGGCGATTTGCCGGGAAGAATAAATGCGCTGTGCATACGCGTAGCTAATGACTTTAGCAAGCATTTTGGGGTGGTAGCTGTCGCGGCCACCGCTGGGGTAGGTGGCGTCAAAGATGGAGTTATCTAGTCGATTGACGGCGGCATTCACAAAACGAACAAGGTGATGTTCTGGAATATCTTCCTCTAAATCCATTGGCAAACAAAGCGATTTCTTTTTGTGATTTTAAAGAAAGTGTAGAAACTTTTTCCGCTTAAGCAGCGGAGCGTACTCACCAAGCGCAACCGTCTAACCAACTCCAAAAACATGGGCTGTCCCAGCCATTTCATGACTTATGGGACAGCCCCTTCGTAATGAATATATATTTAAAACACACTCACTTATAGAATTGAGGAAGGTATTCGCGATGGGCTTCCAACAGCTCATCCAGAACAACTTTTGCGGCATCGCCGCTCGTTACAAGAGGATTCAATATGAAGGCCTGCAGGGCGGTCGCATAATCTCCCGTAACTGCGGCTTCGACTGTCAGCTCTTCCATCGCCTTCATTAACTGCAGCAGCCCCCGCTGGGCTGGCGGGAACGCTCCGAAGTGGACCGGCTCCGCCCCATGCGCCGTGATAATACTCGTTACTTCGATGGCACTCTCGTAAGGAAGGTCGCTGATCGTGCCTCGATTTCGGGTATTGACCACCATTCTTGTGCCTTTATTGTTGTAGATCGAATTGATGATTTCACAGGCCGCATCGCTGTAATAAGCCCCGCCGCGTTTCTCCAGCTCCTTGGGCTTGTAGTCGAGGTTTGGATCTTTGTACAGTTCAAACAAACTCTCCTCCAGGCGCTTGACGACCTGCCCGCGGGTTCCTTCTCCGTTTGCTGCTTCCAGTTCCTCTTTCAGCATACTGTCGGTCATGTAGTAGTAACGGTGATAAGGACAAGGCAGCATCTCCAAATGGGCGATTTGTTCAGGCAAGAACCGCATTTCTTTAATGTTCTCAACCAATTTCTCCGGCTTGGCGTCCGTCCCGTACAATTTATCTATAACCTCGGCCGTAAGCTCTACCCCGTTTCGGCCATAAACTTTATGCCAATGAAGATGGTTGATGCCGGCAAATTTGAAGAAGAGGTCCTTTTCCTCCTTCTCGATCACAGCTGCCTCGTTCTTGACCGCCATGATCGGAACGTTGCATAACCCGATCACTTTCTCCCACTGCCCGTACCGAAGCACGGCTTCCGTAACCATACCTGCCGGATTGGTAAAGTTGATCAGCCAGGCCTCTGGACTCAGCTCTTTCATGTCTTCGACGATCTCAAGAACGACCGGAATGGTACGGAACGCCTTCAGCATGCCGCCCGCTCCGTTGGTTTCCTGTCCGATCATGCCGTGCTTAAGGGGAATCATCTCGTCTTTAATGCGCGCATCCAGCAGCCCTACCCGGAATTGGGTTGTCACGAAGTCCGCATCCGCAAGCGCCTGTCTTCGATCGAGGGTCAGGTGAATGTCGCATTCGATCCCCGCCGCCTTTATCATCCGTTTCGCCATGGAACCTACAATTTCAAGCTTTTCTTTACCAGCCTCTATGTCCACCAGCCATAGTTCGCTGACCGGGAGTTCATGATGCCGTTTGATAAACCCTTCGATCAATTCCGGTGTGTAGCTGGAACCGCCGCCGATGGTCACAATCTTCAATCCTTTTTTCAATGAGAACGCCTCCTGTATGCGATGTTTTTTCACTACTACTCCACCTTAATTTATGGAATGCATTACAGGTCAAGCCCACTTTCCCTACATATTGAAGCGGCCGCAAAATTAGATTCATATCGACTGAGTATGCTATGCTCTAAGGAAGAGGTGAGAATAAATGACCAATATTCAGGAAATTGCGCGTCTTGCTGGCGTGTCCACAACAACGGTCTCTCGTGTCATCAATCAACATCCTTATGTAAATGAAACCAAACGTAAGAAAATTCTCGAAATCATTGAACATTTGGATTATGTACCCAATTCCAGTGCGAAATCCCTTAAAAAAGGAATGACCCGGATTATTGGTGTTTTGACCGGGACATATACGACCTTATCCACATCATTTATCCAAGCTTTTAACACCAGCGCGCAAAAGCATGGGTTTAATGTGATGTTGTTTATTACAAACGGAGATCGCCAGCAAGAACTCATAGCGCTTGAGATGCTGCGCAGCAAGCAGTTGGATGCCTTGGTTTGTCTATTTCGAACCAACGAATGGAATGTAATTGAATCTTATGCCAAATACGGTCCTATTGTAACTTGGCAGCGGCTTGTAAGCGATACGATTCCCTCAGTCTTCATGGATCAATATCATGGTTATATGCTAGGACTTGAATACCTCTACGCCAAAGGATACCGCAGGATCGCAAACGTATTTTCGTCAAAAGGATTAAACACTCCGGAACGGATCAGAGCCTATAATGATTTTGTAGCTAAGTATCAATTAAAATCCAATGACTTTCCAGATTTCCACTATAAACTCACCATTTTTGATGGAGAAGAGGTTGCAAGATGGTGGATAGAACAGAAGAACAGACCGGATGCTATCGCCTGTTCGAACGACAATGTGGCTGCCGGACTCCTCACCGAACTTCGCCGTGCCGGTTTCTCCGCTCCAGTTGACGTCGGCATATTGGGATTCGACAATTCCGAGCTTGCTCATCTGTTAGATCTGACAACTATCCACTATCCCGCAAATGACCAGGCAGAGAACGCCTTTTTTATCATTCTGGATATGCTGGGTCAGCCTGCTCCTGAACTTCACCTTTTAGAATTTGAATTAATCGAGCGAAAGTCCACCTGAGTCCTAAAAGCCATAGGCAAGGTCATAAAGATTTTAATGAAGCAGTAACAAAACAACAAGTGTTCTCTCATTGGCAAGATGTTGTTGTACATATTTGTAATCATTTTCTTTGTGCTCCATTTATCGAACCATACCCTCTCCATATGTCCAAGTTTTCTGTATATGATTATTCTGTTCCTAATTCGAAAAATCGGCGACCTGTCCCCAGTAGAACACTGAGAGGAACAGATCACCGATTAATCATCTTTCTACTGTCTAATTGACGGGGCTATGATTATCAGAGAATGTATCTTCAACTATGTCTGCATCATAACCTGCGGATAAAGGCAGGGCCCTGTTACAATAAGAACTATTGGTTGTTTATCAATATTATCTTCAAGATTTATTGACATTCATAAACCTCCTTTTCCATTTCAGCTTTAACTTCACTAAAGTTTCTGCGTATTATTTTTGACACTGCCCCTGCATCATCATATGTTATACTTCTTATCTTAACTATCTCGAAGTTTGCCTCCAAATCTTATTTTAACTAGCGCGCAATGTTATATAGCGCCTTTTTTGCGAACTTCGTAAAAAAACAATCCTTCCTGTTAGCCGAATCCCTAAACATTTACTCCCGTCCAGTATATTAAGGTTTCCTTGACATTTCCCTTTTTGAATAACCTTGGTTCGGCCATTACTTTTAATAAATCGGTGTACGGTACACATTCTTGTCCTCCGACAGCGAAGTCTTCATGATTTTTTAATAACCATCGACACTTTGTAGTTCGCATATTCACTCACCCCGTCCAAGAATTCATCTACATGTTTATTGGATGGAAATCTGCACTCCAGAAGATAACATCCATCCCCGCCAATTTTATAATTACTCAACACAAAGGGCTCTTTCATTTTAATAAAGGCCAACAGCGGTTGGTGATTAAGCGTATTGGTATAGAGCGTAATAAAAGCGTGAATAAAGCACCCTAATTTGGAGTGATTAATTTTTATCGTATAGCCTTCAAGCACTCCATTATCCTCCAGTTTCGCAACACGGCTTGCTGCTGCTTGCCCGGTCATATGCACTTTCTCCCCTAATTCCCTCATTGTGATACGGCTATTTTTAGATAATTCGGACAGAATAAGCAAATCGGTTTGATCCATGGTAATCCCTCCAGTGAAATTGCGTGAAAATCGAAGCAAACGTATTTAATATTATTTCCTTTCAAAATTAAAGTCAAATCATCCAAAGACCTGATTTTATATATGTAAATTAAATGGTCTCTTAGGTACAATAAATATATAACAAAAGAAAAGGAGCTAATATTATGAAAGTTAGATTGATAAGAAATGCAACTTTGGTTGTTGAATATGCAGGTAAGAAATTTTTGGTTGATCCATTCTTGGCAGAGAAGGGAACTCTTCCGCCATTTCCTGCTTTGACTAAAAATGAACAATATAACCCTTTAGTTCACTTGCCGATATCGCTTGACGATTTAATTAAGGATGTAGATGCGATCATTGTTACTCATTTACACTATGACCACTTCGATGAAGCTGCCAAAGAAGTGCTGCCAAAAAACGTAAAAATGTTTGTACAAAATGAAGAAGATGCAACAGAAATCAAAAAAGCCGGCTTCCAAGACATTGAAGTTTTATCCGAGAGCACATCCTTCGAAGGGATCCAATTAGTGAAAACGAAAGGCGCACATGGAAGAGGAGAGATCTTATCCCTGGTAGGAGTAGTTTGTGGTGTTGTTTTTAAACATCCAGATGAGAAAACGTTATATGTCGCCGGAGACACCGTATGGTACGAAGATGTTCAGGAAGAAATCGAAACACACCAACCGGAAATCATTGTGGTTAATGGAGGAGATGTCCAACTCACAGAAGGCGGCTCTCTGGTTATGGGAAAAGACGATATTTATGAAGTGCATAAGGCTGCCCCTAACGCGATGATTGTTTCAGTTCACATGGAAGCAGTAAATCACTGGACCTTGTCAAGAGCAGAGTTAAAAAGCTTCCTAAATGAAAAAGGGATTACTTCTAATGTATTAGTGCCGGATGACGGCGAATCTTATACATTCTAACATATAAGGATTACTGTTCACCTATAAATTCAAATAACAGCAGCCGGAGGTTCCGGCAGCTGTTATTTGTTTGCCATAGCCCCCCACCGTATTCAAAAAACGACTCAGCCTTGGCTGAATCGTCACCATTAGTGAATTATTCATTATAAATCTGATAAATATGGTCCAGCTTTTCCTTCAACAGTGATAAACGAACAAATCGATCTTCTCTCAAATACTCTTTTTGTTCGATGAACAAGAGCATCATCGGAGCACTCAGAATGAGAAACTTCCCTGTTACCTCTTCGACTTTGCTGGCATCAATATGCCCGAGACGGATAAGTGGATAATGGGACAGGAGTTCTTTTAGTTTGGGCAACAGTGCGTGGCAGATGCTGCAATCGGGCTTGGATATATATAAAAAGCTCAGTTCGTAATTCTTAAGAAAATCCTCGATTTCCCTTAGCGTAGTCAATTCATATACCTCTTTCATTAAGAAACCTCATTTCACTTGACCAACCCTGGTCGTAATATTTCACCCCTAAATACGTTACCGTTTTAATAAAGGACCCGACCAGGCGCCAAGTCCGCCGTTCAGATGTGCGATCTTGGCAAAACCATTCTTCAGCAGTATTTTTGCTGCTCTCTTGCTCCTCATACCGCTTCTGCAATAGAGCAGCAGATCACGATCCTTTGGGAGATCGCCAAGCCGGAGATTCAATTCAGACAAAGGGATATTCTTGGCTCCTTTAATGTGCCCTCCCTTAAACTCCCCTGATTCACGAACATCAATAAGCACCGCCTCTTTGGACTGCTCGAGTTCTCGTTTAAAAGCTTCTCCATTCAACGTTTTCAAGCCTTTCGTCTTTCCAAATCGAATGTACATAAATACGATGACCAGCAAGATTATAGACAAGCTCGACAAAAGATCATTATTCATATAAAGCTCACCTTCCTCATTATTAATTCCTCCTCAGGAAACAGAAGGATGATTAATCACAAACCAACTCATCTTTCCAATTATTAAGTCCTCCGGTCATACTGATGGCGTTGAAACCACTAGCGATTAACAGTTCACACGCTAGTCCGCTTCTGCCGCCGCTTCTGCAGATCACAATGGTCTCGGGATTTGGATCCAGTTCATTGAGACGCTCGCTTAGTTGTCCGAGAGGAAGGTGTTTTGCGCCGGCTATATGTCCCTCCTGCCATTCTTCCTGTTCTCTTACATCAAGCTTCCTTAATGGATTCTGGATATATATTTTTCCATTATTTCATAGCTGATCGCCCCTTGAAATTTTTCCAGGATGACTCCTTCGGTATCCAGTAAATATGTCGTGGGATAAGCAACAACTTGATAAGTTTGCACAACATCACTCTTCTCGTCCATGACAATTGGAAACGTGAGTTGTTGTTCATTAACGAAGGTCTGAACGTCTTCCAAATTCTCTTCTGTAAGCGTCATGTTGACCCCCAGAATGACAACATCTTTTGCCTTGAAATCCTGAAAAATATTCTGCATATGAGGCATTTCCACCTGACATGGCGGACACCAGGTAGCCCAAAAATTAACCAGTACGATCTTGCCCTTAAAATCAGACAGCTGAACTGTAGTCCCCTTTAAGTCCGTAAGCGCAAAGTCCGGCGCCAGCTGTCCCTTCAGGATCCCCGTCCTCAACTGCTTGTTTTCTGACTTCGTTATTTGTATTGTTTCTGAGGGTGATTTTTTAAAATAATCGTAGCCGCCATAAACGACAAGTCCTATCAAAACAAGGATCGCAATCAGGTTTTTTCTCAACTGATTCATCACCATCCACTAAAAGTTGATATCCAAAAGTGTATATTGGGCCAGCCAGGCACTAATTCTCTGCAGTTGTCCGGTAAACAACAAAAATCCCAGACCAATGACTAACCAGCCGTTCAATTTGGACAGAAAAGGAACCCATTTGTTGATTTTTTTCATTAATTGCAGAGAATAAGTCAATAACCATGAAATCAGCAGGAACGGCACTCCCATTCCCAGGGAATAGACGGTAAGCAGCCCAACGCCATTCCACAGCGTATCACTGGACCCGGCCAGAAGTAAAATAGCTGACAACGCCAAACCCACACAAGGGCTAAAGCCCGCACCAAAGGCCATACCAGTAAGCAGTGAACGCACTGCACCACGTCTTCTTTTCGTCTTGAATTCTCTTGTCTTACCGGACATCAGCAACCGGAAATTTAGAATCCCCGCCATTTGCAAGCCAAAGATAATAATCAATAAGCCGCTTATTTTTTGAATTACATCGCGTTCCCGGGCAAAGAAATGGCCTATAAAACTTGCCGAAGCTCCCAGCGTAATAAAAACAAGGCTGAAACCCGCGACGAAAAAAAGGGATAGAAAAATCATCTTCCCCCTATTTACAACCAGCTTGCCATCTTGAACGGATGAACCGGTCAAATGAGAAATGAAAGCGGGGAGTAGCGGAAAAACACAAGGGGATAAAAAGGATAGTACACCTGCGGCAAAGGCTGAGAAAACATTAATATTATTCATCTAACCCTCTCTTTTCCTTGTTATCGGTCAACCCGCCCATTCCGGCCAGACCCGCGGCGGCTATAAGGTAGAATACCTGCTGCTTGTTGAACGATAAAAACCACAGTTGCCGTTCGGAAATGAAAAACCAAAGTACAATATGTCCGATACAGAACCAGACAACATAAACGAACCTTCTGGCGGCAGGCAAATTTGATGCTCTTGTAGTCTGTAGAAGGATAAGAAGTACAATGGATAATACTGCGCTTGTCAAATGAAACCATATGAGCTCCGCTCCGGTAAGGAGCAACAATATCCGTGAAGCTAAGTAACCCGCCAGCATATATATAATCAAGCTGTCGACCCAAGCCGCAAATATTATATTCCGCTTTGAGGCTGCCTTCCAGATATAGACCACTGCTGCCAAAGCTGCCAGCCATGCCCCGCGTTCCCCGCCATCATAATACAGGAGAGAGATCGGACGCTGAATAACCTCCACGGGATAAAATAGCAAATAACTTGCCTTCCAGACAACCATCCATAACCAGAACGCGTTGGTAAGGGGGATCAACACTTCCTCTTGTACCCTTTGATTCCGATATTGGTAACGCAACATCAACCAGCCCGCTGTCCCAAACCAAAAATAGAATATCAGTTGTCCGTTTAAGACTAAAGAACCGACTTGAATATTATGCAATTAGCCACCCCTCACTGAAGAGAATAACGCATCTTTACTCAACAATTCATTCTCGTCTAAGCTCTTCGTGGAACACCTGCTTATGTTCCACGAGCGTCCATTTCTTCTAGCCTTGTTTACGAGCGATAATGACATAATGCTGCTCGTTTGGAAATGAAATCTGTTCGATTGTAAAGCCGTGTTCTTCGAAAGATTTGGACAACTCGCTGGAATGCAAACGATGTTCAAGCGGTGGCCCCTGCTCCATCTCCTTCTTTTCCCATTCGATACAAAGTACTTTACCTCCCGGCTTCAACACTCTTTGTATTTCTTTTAAACCGTCTTGCAGCGGCTCCACCTCATGGATTACGAAAGAAGCAATAATATGGTCTGCAGCTTGTGATTCCACAGGTATCTGCTCAATTTCTCCCTCTAAAAGTTCTACATTGGTTGTTTCTTGTTCAGCTATTTTTTCTTGAAGATGCTGCAGCATCAGAGGAGAAACGTCTAATGCATAAACTTGATGACAGAGAGTCGAAGCCGGTAACGTAAAATACCCTGTACCCGCACCCAAATCTAATATGGTATCACTTTTCTTAATATCCAATAAAGCTAGAATGGTTTCCGGTGGTAGAGCCTTCCGTCTCTCCGGACTATCTAACCTTGCAAGTTTTTCGGGATTGAATCTTTTTTCCATAATGTGACACACTTCCTTTCTTCCTGATCTGTTTCTCACAACAGTTCTACCGCTTAAGTTCTATATTCATATACGATTCCATTGAATTTTTAAGTTCAGCGGCCAATTTACTTAGCGATGCAGCTGAATCGGTAACCTTCATTGTGGAGGACAAGTGCTTCCATGCAGTTGAATCCGCATTCTCGGCGAGATCTTTCGTTTTTTCTGTGGTATCAGACCAAGCTGCCATCGTTGACACCACTTCATCAGTGCCAGATGACATCTGTTGCGTAACCGATGATACTTCTTGCAACTGTATGGTTAACTGTTTAATATTTAACATGATATGATCAAAGCTGTCGGCTACGCCCATCATAGATGACTTACCGTCTTCGGCAAAAGCTTTGCTGCTTTCCATATTAATGAATACAGCCGAGGTTTCATCTTGCATCTCCTTGATAAGCTTGGCCACGTTCTGCGCCGAGTTCTGAGTTTGCTCTGCCAGCCGTTTGACCTCAGCGGCAACAACTGCAAATCCTTTCCCCTCTTCCCCAGCGTGCGCTGCCTCGATTGCAGCGTTCAGAGAAAGCAAGCCTGTCTGATTCGCTATATTGTTTATTGTATCCGTAATAGAACTGATGCTTTTTGATTTTTCCAGAAGGGAAGCCACAACCTCTCCCAGTTGCTTAACGGATAGATATATCCGATCAAATTGCTAAAGTGCTTTGCTCACATGATCCTGCCCAGCAACCGCATTTTTCTCCGAATGCAGAGAGGCTTCAGCCAGTTTGTTCGCTGATCCTGCAATCCGTCCAATGTTTAGAGCCATAAGTTCCATCGTATGGTTCATTTCCTTCGCCCCATGTGCCTGGGCTACGGTACCCTCATTGATTTCCCTGATTTGTCCAGACATCTCTTTGATTGTAGTTACGCTTTGCTTAGCAGCTTGAGTTAGCACCTCTGAATTTTCCGACAACGCTAAAACTATTCCTTTTATGTGCTGAATCCGTTCTCCTGTCGTTACAACCAAACTGTCGATAGAATTGGTCATCTTGCCTATTTCATCCTTCGAAATCATACCCATAACTAGCTTTGCGACTACCCCCAACAGCACTACGGAGACAACTAGTAGGAGAGAACTGATCAATTTGGCCTTCATGCTTGTGCTAAGGATTGTATTTAAATTGGAATCATCTTCCATGCTGTTTACATAATAGAAATTTACACTGCTGATCAAAACCAGTAGAAAGATGGATATCAGGATAAAAACGTGAGTTTTTGTGCTTATTTTCATTTTGTTCCTCCTGAGTCAGTCTTACCGTTTTCTATGAACGAATACCCCACCCATATGATTGAATCTGATTATTAAAAAGGAACCAACTGAGTGGCTCCTTGCTCCGTTCGTTTATTCAAAAATTATTTTCCTGCCGCATTTAGAATTTTAGCTTTCAGTACAGATTTCGGATTTATACCGACCATTTGTTCAACCAGCTTACCATCTTTAAACAGCAGCAAGGTCGGAATGCTTCGAACCCCAAATCGTACAGCCAATTCCTGCTCATCATCAACATTTACTTTAGCGATATTAGCTTGACCCTTTAGCTCATTCGCCAATTCTTCAACAATGGGGAGTTGAATTCGGCATGGCCCACACCAAGGTGCCCAAAAATCAACCAGGGAAACTCCTGATTCAATATGATTTTGAAACGTATCTTTTGTCAAAGCGGTTGCTCTCATATGACTTCCCTCCTCGAAACTTAGTTATTTAATATAATTGGATTTCTTTAAAATGGATAAGTGATTAATGAGGCCTCTTAAGCGTTCTTTGATAATGAGACATCACCATTGATGTAGATTTGAACTCCGGCTTTTTTAAGCATATTTCCAACGTCGCAGTTCCGGTCGGCCGCTGCAAAGGTTCGATCAGCCGATTGAATCTCCTCTTCATTCGCACCAGTAGGCAGCACAATTGCTGGGTAATGGGTGATCTTGAATCCTTCTTCTTTGGAAACACTTGCTTCCGAATGCATCTTCAGGCTTTCTACAGCAAGATTTCTTGCCTCTAGCATGCCTACAAGGGTCATCATAAAGCATGTTGCGGCGGAAGTGACTAGCAGTTCCTTCGGCTCGGTACCTTCACCAGTGCCGCCGAAGGATTGGGGAACAGCAATTTCTGTTTTTAGATAGCCAGCTTCGACTTTCCCACTCCCACTTTTATTCCCGTTCCATTCCATTTTCAGTGTCGTTTTTGACTGATCCATAACTCACTTCTCCTTATTATTAGTTAACTAGTTAATTGGTTAATTAGTTATTTATTATAAAAATAAATCTTTCTCTGCGATTTGTCAAGCCTTCTCCATCAAATAGTAATCCAGAGCATGAATGCTTGATTTTTATCATTTTCTTCATTAAGCTGTAAATATCCAAATCCATAGACAACCAACCAAGAAAGCGGGTCGTACAAAGATGGAAAACTCAGGCTTGCTTTTTAATATCGATCCCGATTCTCCCTTGCCGATTCATATACAGATCAAAGAACAGATCAAATGGCTTATAGGGAAAGGTCTACTCCATTCGGGAGATGTGCTTCCTTCCACCAATCAATTGGCCGAGCAATTGTCGATTAACCGGAACACTATTCAAAGCGTATATACACAATTGAAAGAAGAGGGACTTCTGCTGATGCAAAAAGGGCGGGGAACGCAAGTTGCCGACGAAGAGCAAATCCAGCGCTTTAAAGCTAACAATCCTCATTTTTCCTTTGTGGAGCAAATGATTGACGAAGCCCACAAATTGAATTTTGCAATTGACGACCTGCTACTGTCCGGATTCGCTTATGTGCATTTGTTTGGCCAGCGTCAAAAAAGGAAGCTGCGTTATCTTTTCGTTGAATGCAAGGCAAGCTCTTGCATCTTTTATCTGGATGAAATCAAGAGATTAACCTCTGCCGAAATTCAAACGATCGATATATCCTCGCTCCCAGACGAAGAACTGATTCAGGCTATTCACAATGCGGATGTGATCGTTACGAGAAACGACTTGGCTGAACAAATGAGAAAGTTCGTTGATGATGCCAAAAAAACAGTCATTTCTGTCGGCTCTACCAATGACGTCTCATTACTGCTTAACATGATAAGACAGCCGTGACCAGATCTGCATTTATTCGCAGCAAGTAGGGTAAGACGAGGGATTACTCCCTCGGACTCCCCGTCAAACTGTTTACACGGCTTTCCTTCGTCAGTTCTCCATCTTCAGGAATGCACCTTTATTGCTACTCACCAAGCTGGTCTTGTTTCCGCTACAGAGGATAGATTCCTTTCTTGTCCCCTCCGGGCAGTTGCGAGTTAGAAAAAAATTTCAATCTCTTCCACTGTCTTGAATGTACCCAGGTCGCCCGTTCGCCTGAATGCGCTCTTTCACTCTCGGCAGGACATACCCCTCGGTCAACGCTCGCAGGTTTATGGCGCTTACGATATCCACTCACAGTCTTTGACGAAGCACGTTTCTTTGGCCTCTGTCACTCCTCTTTTGAAGTGAGCGCAGGTTATGCGACACTACTTTTTTCTGGGGTTTGTCTTCCAAAAAACTACGGTAGATTAAAAAACTAACACTCCAGAAAATAGGTAGTAAAGGATAAGACGAATTCTGGATGGATCATCATGAAACCAAACAGAGGCTTACCTAAAAATCGACTGACGCCTGAAAAACGCGTTCATTTCCGACCGGAAATTACGTATTATCCCAACTGTGGAATAAAGCTAAAAGAAACCATGTATGCTTCGCATAAAATTGTAGCGACTCTGAACAGAATTCTGGATAAATCATGCTTAAATGTCGATTGTGCAGCTTGGAAGTATCTGCTATCGGGATTGGCTGCATGGGGATGAGTCATGGTTTCGGTCCGGCATCGAACACTAAAGAAATGATTTCACTAATCCATACGGCAATTGACCGGGGAGTAACCTTTTTTGATACAGCAGAAATGTATGGACCGTACACAAATGAAGAACTTGTAGGAGAAGCTGTCCAACCTTTTCGGAATAAAGTGGTGATTGCTAAAAAATTCGAATTTGATTTTCAGGGTGAAAGACAAACCGTTTTAGACAGCCGGCCTGAGCACATTAAAAAAGCTGTCGAAGGCTCACTAAAACGGCTGAGAATCGACTCCATAGACCTTTACTATCAGCACCGGGTAGATCCAGATGTGCCGATTGAGGAAGTTGCAGGAGCTGTACAAGATCTAATTCGGGAAGGTAAGGTAAAGATTGGGGGCTTCCGAGGCTAGTGTTAGAACAATTCGACGTGCTCATGCAGTTCAACCGCTCTCAGCAATTCAGAGCCAATACTCCATGATGTGGAAAAAATCTGAAGATGAACTACTGCCTGCGCTTGAGGAACTTGGAATAGGGTTTGTTCCGTTCTCTCCGCTGGGTAAAGGTTTCCTTACCGGGAGAGTTGATAAAAATATAGGCGTGTTGATTTCCCGGATTATGGGAATGAAGAATTAGCGAAATCACTTTGACTCCTGAGCAGACTAAACTGAACCTGCCACTCCAGCGGAAGATTAAAAATACGCCAATACTGCATAAATTCCCAAAAGGTCAGTTGAGCAAATGCAGGCACGTTGCGATGAATTCCCTCAAAAACGTACCTCAAGAGGACATAGACGGTAAGGGCCACAAATAACTGGCTATAAACCGCTTTTTCTGTAGTTCCGAATAGACAAGGCACGTTCAGATGCTGTTTAATCCAGCGAAAAAAGACTTCAATTTGCCATCGTGCTTTGTAAATCTCAGCAATGACACCAGGGGATTCTTTTCTCAAGTCGGTCACGACCCGCACAACTTCACCCCGGTCATTTTCAAATTCAACGACTCGGTGCCGCTTTACCGATTGACATTTCCCCTGACCGATATAGCAGGTAATATCGCGTACAATTTTCATGTCTCCCTCTGCCGGTCGCCGGAGGTTCCGTGGCTTCAGCAAATGAAGATTGTTTTTGAGCCGAATTACAAACGACTGGCCATGGTGTACGTATTGATCCAATCTGCTGATTTTTCCATACGCCCGATCCTGCATCAAAATGTAGTCAGAGTCCGCTAATACTTCTCCTAACGGAGCGTCATAGTGCTTAGCGATCGTTTCTTCCACATTTACCAGCGAATGCTGGCCATGAGAAAAGGCAACATGCAGCTTAATTCCGCCTCTAAATTTTTTATAAGGAGCCCAGGACATTTGGGAGTTCGGAGCTGTGATTGTGGTCGAGTCAATGAGCAACAAATCTTTGGAAAGATTCAGGTGACGGCGGGTTTTACGGTTACACTTCTTGACGAGCATTTGAATACGTTTGAATATCTCGTAAGGGACCTCACCGGCTTTGCCGGAGAGGGTGGAGTGATGAACCTTGGGTAAGTCGAAGCTTGGGCCCAATCTGGCACTTTCACGGAAGCCGCTCCATCCCCGGTAGCAGGCTTTAACAAAGTAATCGAGCAGCAAACCAACGGTAACTTTGGTTGCTGTATCCACGTATCTCGTCTGCCCCGTGACATCTTCTACTTCTTGTGGTGTTAAAACTTGTTTAAACACGGCCAAGAATTGGGTATGTTTATTCATGAGGTCGCCTCATTTCGGTTTGGTCCTACTTACCATTACCTGGAATGGCGGTTTTTTTTGTCCCTTTTTTTGGAAAATCAACGCCTGATAAAAATACAACTTTTGATAACTCGGACTTCCGCAGTATTGTGCCCCGTTTTAAGCCGGAGAATATTGAGGCAAACCAGACGCTGGTTGAACTCATACAGAAGATTGCTGCTGAAAAAAACGTTACTCCAGCTCAAATCGCACTTGCATGGGTACTTGTTTTGAAACCTTCGATAATAGTTTAACGAAAATGGAGCAGTTGCCATTAAGCAAACTGCTCCATGCTGTTTTCAACTAACGTTTCCCCGTTAACTTGTGTTGAATTAGAGATATTCGAGCTGAATTAGTTTTGTGATAACTTTTAAAAACAGTTATTTCTGGAGTGAGACTTCGTTTGATTTTTCTTTCCATAATATTGTAAGACCTAATCCAATTATTAAAACTATTCCTGCAAAAAGGTAAGGATAATGAATGTTATAATCAAACAGAATACCACCCAATGCTGGACCAAAAAAATTCCCTAAGCTAGTGTAGGTGGAGTTCATGCCTGCTACGAAACCCTGCTGATTACCAGCAGTTTTAGATAAAAAAGTAGTTAGGGCGGGGCGTAACAAATCAAACGCCAAAAAAATAAAACAAGTTACAATTAAAACTGCTATATAGCCAGTAATAACTGTAGATACGAAAGCTAAAACCGAAGCGATGATCAAGCAAAACTGAATCATCCTTTTTTCCCCTAATCTATCTACTAATTTCCCAAACAATAAAATTTGAATTATTACAGCTACAATTGAACTAATGGTAACAATGCTTGCGATATCCTTGGGTGTGAAGCCAAATTTTTCATCAGAAAACAAGCTGAATACCGTTTCATAGGCAGATAATCCAAAAGCAAGTACAAAAACCATAATAAACGCAATTAAATAGATTGGTTGAATTGATTTTTTCAAATCTTTAAAGAAGTTAGATTGCATTGTATTAGATGAAAGTTGTTCTCGCTCTTCATTCGATAATGACTCTTTTAATATAAGTGAAGAGGAAATAGCGGCTAAGAATGATATAATAGCAGCGAAGAAAAACGGCATCCGAATTCCATAATCGGCAATAAACCCTCCAATCCCAGGCCCAATAATAAAGCCGGTGCTAATAGCAGCTGAGACATATCCCATCGCCTTTGGCCTATCCTCTTTAGTAGTAATATCAGCCACGTACGCTGTTACAGCAGGCATAATAAAAGCAGCGCTTATTCCGCCCAGTATCCTCGATAAATAAAGTATTGAAACATGAGTTCCTAAACCAAAAATCAACTCTGATAAACTGAAGACAAGTAACCCGAGAATAATCATTTTTTTTCTTCCAAAACGATCAACCCATCTACCGGCAAAAGGCGAAATAATTAACTGGGCAACGGCATAAACTGCAACTAGATAGCCCATGGTGCTACCGGATAATTCCATAACATCTTTAAAAGATGGCATAACCGGAACAATTAAACCAATGCCAAGAAACGCTGTGAAAACGTTGCTCAGAAGGACGATTATTACCATTTTCTGATCTTTAATTGGTTTTTTCATCTGAAAACTCCTCTTATTTCAAGCTGTATTCTTGCAGGTATCTCACAATAGGTGAGCTGAAGTTCATATGACTGGACAAGCAGTAGCAATGAGTGTTGCTAAATCAGAAGATAGTGAAGTTATAGAGGGCTATTCTATAAAAGTTAATTCCAACAACTGATATCGCATTCCTAATGTGAGTTACTTTTACATTGTTATCATCAATATAGTCTATCAGTTTTTAGCCTCTTTATACATATATTGAATCAAGTGTTTCGGTCATTTTAATTAATTTTTGAAAGTATATAATCTAGATGTGTATAACAAATTAGATATTAGGCGTAAGCCAGTTGCCCAAATCTATCGACACATAGGGTAGTATGCGAGTTAAAGCCTTTTCTCCAAATTCTTCTGTTCAACGGGAGTTATGCATTAATGAGATTGTTCTGTGAATATATAATTTTAGACTAAGCACCAACAACCAATACTCTCGTAGTGGTTATTGTCACGTTATAGCTCCCTTTCTTTGCAAACGGATCGCCCTCGAATTCTTTTCCGTTATCCTTTACAGCGATGATCTTGGCTCTGTGAATAGACTTTCATCCGGATCGAGGCGAAGATTAGATGCGTTTCAGTATTGATGTACGTATCAATGACGAAACGGTGGATATTTATCCCAGTCGAAAGTTTTGAGAAACGGTTCCGAAAGGTACGAAACACTACGACGATTCTGATGTTCAACATGTTCATTTTTGAAAGAATAGGAAGAATATTAAGGAGCTTCATTCAAATTTGTCTTAAGACTTTCAAAAATCAAGTCAACTAACATAAAGACTTACTTTTTATCATGTGAAATCTATTGTCTGTAGGATAATATTAAATTTAAAAGAAAAAAAGCTAAATAAAACGAAAGTTGATTCACATAAGAAATTCAGGATTAATTGAAACTTATTTGAACTAAAGGAGATGGAACAATGAAAGAAGCCAAACAAAAATTGTGGACAAAGAATTTCATTATCCTCTCCACTTTAAATTTTCTCTTAACGTTAGTATTTTTTTTGTTAAATGCGACCATCACAGTTTTTGCTTTAAATGAATTCAATGCATCTCCAAGCCAAGGAGGGCTTGTGTCTGGAATTTTTATTATCGGTGCTTTGATCAGTCGTTTGTTTACCGGACGGATTGTTAATTCAGTTGAACCAAAAAAAATACTAATTATCGGCTTAATCTTATTTACATTAACTACCTTATTATACTTTGCTGATTATGGGATCACCTTCCTTATACTCAGTCGATTCTTACACGGTGTAGCACTTGGCATAGCGAGCACAGTGTTAGGTACAATTGTAGCCCTCATAATACCTGGTGCACGTAAAGGTGAGGGCATTGGCTATTATGCGGTTAGCACAGCGCTAGCTACAGGGTTTGGTCCATTTATTGGACTTTATATGAATCAGCATACAAGCTTTGACATGATATTCAGTCTATGTTTTCTGCTAGCAATTTTGAGTTTGTTAGTTGCGCTCTTCTTCTTCAATGTCCCTAACCTGAAGATGGAGGGAACCCTTAAGATATCTAGTTTTATCGAGCCAAAAGCACTTCCTATTTCTATGATTATTCTTACAATGACTTTTAGTTTTTCCGCTGTTCTTTCATATCTAAATATTTATGCCATTGAGATCGATCTAGTTGATGCAGCAAGCTTTTTCTTCGTCTTGTATTCTGTTGCCGTCTTGATTTCACGACCTTTCACTGGGCGATTGATGGACAGAAAAGGAGCGAATTTTATTATGTATCCAGCTATCACTATATATGGGGCCGGGATGTTACTTCTCGGGTCTGCAGGCAACAGTGTAACCTTATTATTGGCTGGTGCTATGATTGGTATTGGCTTTGGTAATATTTCATCAATCACACAAACGATAGCAGTAAACGCCGTTGAGCCTCACAGGGTTGGTCTAGCTACTTCCACCTTTTTGATATTCTTTGAAATGGGCACTGGAACTGGTCCATATCTTCTAGGACTTGTTATTCAAAAAACTGGATATAGTGCCTTGTATGCGATCTTGGGAGTCTTCATATTTGCAATATCTATTCTCTACTATTTCTTGCACGGTAAGAAAGAACACCAGCAACGAGTAACTTAACAGCTTCAAAAAACGAGCATTCTGTCTAAATGGGACTGCCCCCATAACGTTAGACAAATCAAAACACCTTCAAGAGAATGGAACCTGTACACTCACTCAGCAGAGGGACAAGTCTTACAATGCTCCGAGTCAGAAGCGTACTGCCGGTAGCCCTTGCGGTCGGTCCTTCGGTACTTTATGCCATGTTTGGGATGAAATCTTCGGTGAGCAATCACAGCAAAAATATTTCGTTTTTGGAGTCCTCGGCAAATCGGTGTGGTTAAATAACCGGAGTTGAGCGCAACGGCTTCGACGTTAAATCCAAAGCGTTCCTGCTGGCGATCCAATCGTGACAAATACGGCACGCAATCATGGACATTTCCGGGCGTGACATGGTCTTGTGTCACTAAATCTTCGATTAAAACAAACTCGTAGGCTTGCTATTTTTCTCGGTTGGACCGCTACTTATCGAACACCATCCGTTCTATAAATAGTTACCCATATTACACAACATTAGCGTGCTGTCATGTGGAATTACGGGAACATAAAAAAGCTATCGAGACATTCTCGACAGCCTGAGGGGGCAGATGCCCCTTCTTCTTTTAACCAATTCAACCTCACCTTAAAATGTGTATGCCTCACCATCATCTGGCACTACTATATTAGCCATCCCTTTTTCCTTAATAAAGCTCTTAAGATCAGTTCTGGATAAGTTCCAGTGGTTTACAGCTTCCATATGAACCACAACAATTTTGGCGTCTGGGGCAGCTTTATACACCTCATAAATATCCTCTTTCCCCAAAATCAAAGGACCACCTTGGAGAAACTGGTTATCCCCACCGTTAAGAATGATGATATCAGGCTTGGACGTATCGAGGACTTCCTGTACTTTGTCATACCACACCGTATCCCCAGCAACATACAAAGTCTTTTGATCCGAATGTTTAAAGACAACCCCCATCACATTCCCTGCCACTTTAAGTATTTCCCCTCTTCCGTGCTGAGCATCTGTTTGAATCAACTGAATACCCTCGAAAACTGTATTCTGCTTCAATATTTCAACATTTCACGCTGTCTTGGAGGTTTAGACTTGCGCTGGTAACGGCGTCTATATTTGAATCGAAATCTGTATTACCGACGCGGGAAAAGTACGCTATGAGTATTTTCTGCTCACCTGTAACGAGTGGAGTGGCATTGTTATTTTCAGCAGGACTAATACCAGCAGTACTGCTCGGTATGTTGATTGCCGCAGTACTTTCCTCAGAACCGTTGTTTCCGCATGCCGCTAAGGAAAGAACAAGCAGAAATACCAGCAAATACACAAGTGCTTTTTTCATGTATGATTCTCCCCTCTATGAATTACAGGAATGATCCCTGATAAATTGCTGTGAATTGATTTTAGAATCTGCTCGAGTCTTTCTAGTCCCTTATGCAATAGCACTCTTGGACAAGCAATATTTATGCGGATAAATCCCTCTCCTGTATCGCCATAGATGAGGCCTTCATTTATTCTTAGTTGTCCTTCTTCCAATAGCTTCTTACTCAACTCTGTTGAAGGGATACCAAGACTCCGGCAATCGATCCAGATTAAATAAGTTGCCTCTGGGAGTAGAGCCCTTAAGTCAGGCAGTCTTTCTTTTATAAAAGACATGATGTAATCCCTGTTCCTTGCAAGATAAACTAGCAATTGATCTAACCATTCTTCCCCATTGTTATAAGCGGCAATTAAAGCTTCAATTCCAAAAACATTAGGTTCAATGGCCTCATTAATATTAAGTGACCGGTTGACTTTTTTTCTGAATTCTTCGTTTGCCGATATAATATTAGATGTTTTAAGTCCAGCAAGATTGAAGGTTTTGCTAGGTGCCGTGCATGTTATTGAGTTCATTAGAAACTCTTCACCCGTTGAGGCAAAAGGAATGAAATGATTATCTGTATATACCAAATCCCTATGAATTTCATCAGATACAACTACTACGTTATGCCGTAAACATATTTCGGCTAATCGCAGCAGCTCCGCTCTGCTCCATACTCTTCCAACAGGATTGTGAGGATTACAGAGAATAAAGAGTTTAACTTTTTCATGGGAAGCCTTTTGTTCAAAATCATCGAAATCAATTTCATAGATATCGCCATTGTGCTTGAGTTCATTGACGACGACATGACAGCCGTTATTCGTTATAGAGGTATTGAAATAATTGTAAACAGGGGATTGAATCAATACTTGATCTCCAGCCTCTGTAAAGGCTTGAACGATCGCTGAAAGCGAGGGTATAACATAGGTACTAACTTCGATCCATTCCTTATGGATTGTGAAATGATGGCGTCTCTCCCACCAGTGAACCTCCGCTTCATAATAAGCATCCGGTATACTTGCATAACCAAAAATCCCATGCCGCGCTCGTTCTTCTAGGGCTTTTATAATCGGTTCTGCGGTTGTAAAGTCCATATCGGCTATCCACATCGGTAAAGTATCGAATCCGTTTTCCGTATCCCATTTCGCACTATTTGTATGTTTCCGATTAATTATTTGGTCAAAATCATACTTCACACAATTAGCCTCCTTAAAGTGATTCGATCTTAGCATTTGTTATAATTTGCAGGTTTGATAGGTTTAGTTCCGGATCGTCTAGTACCAATGTTTTAATGCCTTCTGCCTTTATGACGCCGCTAATGGGATTCTTCACACTATCCAGGGTATTTATGATTTCAGCCTGAACGGTTGTATACTCAAAGCTCAAGTCGGTATTGATCATCTCACAGTTTTCTAAAATCAGGTTTTCTGCATAGCACAAAGGCTGTGTCCCGATAATTTTACAATTTACGAGTCTCAACTTTTTGGAATACCAGCCTAAGTATTCTCCTTCGAGTATGGAATCATATACCGTGATATCTTCTGTGTTCCAAAGTGCATCCTTGGATAGGATCATGCTATTCCTAATCACCCCTTGTTTCACATGCTGAAAGGAGTAATCACCGTCTAATCTGAAGTTATTAATTTCGATATTGTTGCCATGCAATAACAAATAGTTGCCCTTGAATTCCGAATCAAGGATGCTCACATTGTAACAGTCCCATAAGGTTTCATTCGTATCCATAATTGTTTTGACGATGTTGATATTGCTGAAATCTCTAAATATCTTGGGGGCATCCACTTTGCAGTTTCTCGAAAGGAATGCCTTATCCGCCTGAAGTCATGGCAAGTCAAGTGGGGATCTTGCTAGAGAGGGTTGTATAAAAACGGTTAAGAAGATATTCATCGATGTGTTTCTGGATTTACTCAACTGTCGTTGATGCAGGGGACTGCTGGGACCGATGAACACTGATCAATAATTAGATGCATATCAAATCGGCAATAGTACCATGTTCTTGTCCATTATCGGCAATGGGATCAAGTTCTTGTCCCGAGCAATGGACAAGAACTTGATCCCATAAAACAGAAAACCCGCGCGGGGCGCGGGTTCTAATGGGACTATGTTCTTGTCACCCGACAACTGTTTGCATAACAAAATGTCCCTTTTTCCGCCAACATAGGGTTTTTTTCCAGCAAATTCAATTACTATCGTAGCGTTCCTAATTTGTTTGTTTTCTTTCCATTTCCCTTTTTGAGCAACCTTGGTTCGGTCATTACTTTAATAATCGGTGTACGGTACACATTCTTGGCCTAATTCGGCAATCGGTGCAGATTCTTGTCATTAGCTTTTGACAACAATCTGCTCCGTAAAAAAAGAAAATCCCGCAATTTATGGGGGTTCTTTGCGGAACACATTCTTGTCCTCCGACAACTTGTCTGTACATACGTTTATTCTAGTCCCTCTTTTACGAACAGAACCCTGTCATTTTAATGTACAGGGTTCTGTTCGTTTTTGACATGAGATAACTTTACTCTAAATTAAAGTTCCTTATTGATTGGAATCCTATTTAGTAATCAAAGCCATATGACTCATAATCATTTCGGCGGCCCGCTTATAACCGCCGGACTGCCGCAAAGATTCACCGATGAGGCAAGCCTGCTGTTTATATAATGGATTGCTTAGGACTTCTGAAAATGCCTCTCTCATATCAGTTGCACTGAGGTTAAGTTTATTTAAAGTGATACCCGCCCCCAACTCCTGTACCCGATTGGCTACAAGAGGCTGATCCGACGTTAATGGAATCATTACCAACGGAACGTTGTAATAAAGCGCCTCACTCGTACTATTCATTCCGGCATGTGTGATAAAAACATCCGTATGCTGTAGCATATCCAACTGTGCAATGTATGGCATGACGATAAAATTAGGAGGAATTTGATCAGCCAGCGGCTCCATATCCGTATATCTTCCTGAAGATAGAACCACATTCACCGGCATATCCCCAAATGCTTCAAAGCAAAGCTGATAGAAATCCAAGTTTTTATTTAAAATAGTACCCATAGCAATGTACACGGTATGCGGATAACGTTCACGAAGCAGCTCGAACGAGAAGGTTTGAGCATCTTGACGCGGTATGATCGAAGGACCTGTGAAAATAAAACGATCGTCCAGTTTTTCTGCATGTGGCTGAAAATAACGACTTGTATACACAAGCTTTAACCGACCTGTATGTGCCGGAATCTCTTCCATGACGGGAATACTCACTTGAAACTCTTGCGCTAACTCCCGCGTTATCTTCATCGTAGCCTCATACAGTTCCTTCGTATTCGTATCCATCTCCTTCTCATTCTCATTCATGCCTTCGCCAGTCCCCAACGGATCAACGAAAGCAAAGGAGGCAATCGAACATACCGCGGGAATTCCTAGTTTTTCTGCAAGAATAGTCCCTCCCCAGCCCATCAGTGAATCAAAGATCAAATAATCGAACTTTTGATTTTCGATCACTCGAAGCACCTCGGGTATAATCCTCCGAATGATACCGTCTACCATCATATAAATGAACTGATAAGGATGATTGTACTCCTGCGGTTTCAACACTGGATCATGAGAAAAGGCATCTTGCGGAAATGGATAGGTTATCAACAGGGCTCCGGTTTGTTCAATTCGGGAACGATACTCCTCCGCGCACACATAGACAACTTCCTCTCCACTGTCAATCAACTGAGTAACTAATCCTAATGACGGATTCACATGGCCTTCAGCCGGAGTAATGACAACTAATACACGTGCCATTTTATCCACCTCCCAATGCAATTTTTCCCCCGTTCTTCGTGATGTTTTTAACGACGCGATGGTCATCCGTTACATGGGAAAGTTCTCTTTCGACTGGCTGATCGGATGATGTTCTTGATGAACGAGTTCGGTGATTCGTAAAGATGCCAAGAAACTTAATAAGACCCATAGTAATTGGAGTGTTAACACCATCACAACTCCTGTCGATATACCCCACTGTAAAGTTTCGGACAAGGCGATTAGAGCGCCGCCAACTCCTATGCTTACTCCCATATAGAAGGAATCCACAAATTGCAGATTCGCAGACATTTCTCCCTCTTTCCTAGGCGCCGCATGTTGTAAAGCAATGGCTGCAGTTGTAGGATTAGCCAATCCAACACCGAAGCCGGTAATCATTTGCGAGAGCAGGATGAGTATAATTCCACCGTCCGACAACATAAGGGCTAGGATCACAAGTACAGTCCCAGCGATCATAATCCCGATACCCACCATAACTCTGCGCTTTCGGCCACAACCTTGATCTCGTACATCAAGCTTCGCTTGCAACCACGCTGCGGCGGACCAGCTCAAAGAACCTGCTGCTACAATGAGGCCAGCAAGGTCTGCTGATAACCCCTTTACTTCGGTTAGTGCCAAAATCACAAAACTCTCCGTTGTAAAATAACAAGCCACATACAACCCTCTGGAAACCAATGTAGCAGGCAATCCTTTTTTCACCGCAAAAGTGCCCTTAGGCAGAAGTATTTGCATTTGTGGGATCATGACGAATAAACCACCCAAAGTTAGTACTATTCCTTTCCAATCGATTATCATACCGAGTCCTGTGAGTAATAGCCCCGTTCCAATGGCAAGTAGGATCGCATGAAGAGTCTTCGAGTCTGCTTTTTGGGCTGGACCCGTCAGTACTTGCCGAAGTTGCAGTTCACGGAAAGAGCGGAATGTGAGACTCAATGCCAATCCAATCAGGGGTAAAACAATCCAGAAAACAAATCGCCATGACATATAGGAGGCAATAAGGCCTGCCAGGTAAGGTCCTATTAAGGAAGGCAGGACAAATGCCATGGAGAATGCCGCTAAAATTTGAGTACGCAGAGCATCCGAATAATGCAACGTTACACAGGTATAAATGCATGTGATCAGAGCTCCCGCCCCAAAACCTTGAAGGGCTCTTCCTGCAATAAGCATGTGCATATCAAAAGAAACAGCCGCAACCACGGTTCCTAGCACAAAAATACTAAACGACACGAGCATGGAGGTAAAAACGCCGCGCTTGTCAACCACCTGACCTATAACCAAGGTTCCAATAAGCTGAGATAACAAAAATGCGCTGAAAATCCAACCGTATAAATGAATACCCTGCAAGCTTTGTGCCATTGTCGCAGCAATTGTCGTAATAGCCAGCCCCTCGAAAGCTACGGTTGTTAGAACCAGCATAATACCAATCGTCAACGCCCTGTGCTGCCTATCAAAAATCCCAATATGATTGTTGTTTGTCTTCTACACCTCCATAATAGATGAGTTTTATGGTAAAATTCACCTTTTTTATGGTCTAAATATACAATAACCACCCTACTTTGTAAAGTTAAAAGTTTAAAAAGTGGAAATGACGAAAAGGGTTTTTCAACTAACAAAAAAAACCGCCAAAGGCGGCTTTAAAAATGTCTCTATGCTCAATAGGAGATTTTGTTTAAAAATATACCATTTTCATTACAACCAATTTGAAAATGTTCATCCTGTAAAATCCAGGCATCTGTTTTTTCAACAAAGAAATGAAATCCTCCGATGTATTGAACCAATGCCGGATCGATCGGTGTAGCACTTGCATTTATGCCAATCGTAAAAGCATCTGAGCCTCCACCCGCATATTTTGCATAAATCCTTACATATTGGGCCTCTTCCAAACCCCATTCATCCTTAAAAGAATCAATAGCTTTTTCAGATACTTCAAACGATATCATTCCTCTTCTCTCCTTCCTGCAGTTTAATCACATTTTTTAACTTCACCCCGATAGTTGGCCATTCTAAAACTGGCCCCACATCCACATGAAACTTTTGCATTAGGGTTATTCATGGTGAACCCGCCTATCATACCGCTTTCTTCATAGTCAATTTCAAGACCATCAATATATGGAATACTCTTCGTGTGAACTAATATACTGAATTTATCTTTATTGAATACCATATCCTCCTCTGTTTGCTGCTCGTCCAAGACAAGGGTATAAGATAATCCACTGCATCCCCCTTCTTCAACGCCTACTCTAAGAAAAGAATGTCGGGTATTTGCGCTTAATAAGATTTCGGCGATTTTCTCTGATGCTACATCACTGATCTCAATGTTCATCTTCATTCCTCCTATAAAAGCTTAATAATTTCTTCAGGACTGGTCTATGCACACTTCATTCATTTAGTTTTTGGTACCCCAGTCCATTAAACAGGGTATGAATGTAGCGAGAGCAACTCCCTTTGGTGTAAGTTCATAGATGGTTTGTGTAGGGCGTTTCAGACTGCTTCTGTTGACCAGATTATGATGTTGAAGCTCCTTTAAACGTTGGGAAAGGATTCTTTGCGTAATGGAAGGGATACTCCGGGTCATTTCGCTAAATTTCTTCGGACCATAAGATAGAGTGAATAAGATATGGATAGTCCATTTAGACCCGATGATGTCATAGGCTATAAGAAGTTTCTCCGTATCCTCAGTGGACAATGATATTTGCACCCTCTTTCTTAGAATCAGCCTTCCTGATGGATTGAGGTGAGATCCGAGTGCTAGCAATCATACTTATGACGATCAACAAGAGATGGAAGCCCATGGCTACAATTAAGCCGGATTGCAGTGACATTCCGCCAGCCTGACACACGACAAGGATGGAACCCCCAATCCCGATAACTACACCGGGTGTAAAAGAATCCGCAAATTGCAGATTTGCCGAGGTTTGGCCCACGCCGCCTCCCCCTGTTTGGGAAAATGCTACAACACCGCTAACCGGATGCGCCAATCCAATACCGACTCCGGCGATGATCTGACCCATAACTGCAACCGCAACAGAAACAACCGGTATCCAAAAGACGATGGCAATCCCTATAGCAAGCAGAAATACCCCCAGAATAATTCTCATATGACGTCCACGGCCCTGATCTGCCGCATCCCATCGTCCTTGCAGATACGCAATGATACACCAGCTTAATGCAGCACTCGCTACGATTAAACCGGCCTGAGAAGGTGTAATTCCTTTCACATCAATTAGAGCCAATACCAAGAAATTCTGTGTGCTGGTATAGGCAGCGAAGAACAACCCGCGTGTTGCCAGAATCGCTGGCATACCTCTTTGCAGCGTAAGCGTTCCCTTCGGCAGCAATTGTCGGAGCTGTAATATCATACATGCGAGGCCAATCACGACGAATACAAATCCCATAATACCCGGAAGCATACTTAGACCAACCAGGAAAAGACCCGTACCCATCGTTAAGAGTAACGCCATCCAAGTGGATGAAGATCCGCTAGCCCCTCCCGTCTTCTGCACCTTCAATTTCCTGAAAGCAGGTAAACTAAGCAATGCTGAAACAACCAGCACAGGTAAGATCCCCCAGAAAACAAACCGCCAGGACCACTGATCTGCTATAAGACCTGCCACATATGGACCGAGCATGGACGGAAGAACATAGGCTGTACCAAATGCTCCAAGTATTTTGGCACGTAACTCATCCGGGTAACTTAAGGATATGGCCGTATACACACAAGTCATCATAGCTCCGGCACCCAAGCCCTGCAGGGCCCGTGATCCTATCATGATATACATATCGCCTGCTGTTGCGGCAGCGACCAGTCCTGCGATAAACAACAAAAGCGCATAAGTGAATGGTGCTGCAGGTCCTCTTTTATCTATGATTCGACCGACGACCAGCGTTCCGATAATCTGCGCAAGCAGATACGTACTGAATATCCACCCGAACAGGCTAAGACCGTTCAAGTCTCCGGCAATCGAAGGAGCAATGGTGGTTACGGATAGACCTTCGAATCCAACGGCCATCACTGACAGGATAATCCCTATGGATAGTGCAAAATAACGCGGGCTGAATATACTTTGATGATTAGACGACATGAATGGTGACCTCCAAGAAAGTTTGGTATGTATACATCGTATCCGGATACTTAGTAAACATTTTTGTTTATAATGTCTAAGCTACAGTCCGCCTTTGACTTTGTCAACATTTTTATTTAAAATGTAGGGAGTGATGTAGATTCAGTTGCTTCAAGAAGGAGGTGCACCATGAGCCGGAATCAAATCAAAAAGGATGTCTCCACCAGTACCCGAAGAGCGATCATTAATCTGTTAAAGGAGCGGGGGGGATTGGATGTTGTGACACTCTCCTCTCAATTTTCGCTGTCTGGAATGGCTATTCGCCAACATTTGAATGCGCTGAAAGAAGAAGGATTAGTTACGAATGTGGAAGAGGCGCGTCCCATGGGCCGACCCACCAAGCTATGGATATTAACTCCCGCGGCTAATCGTTTTTTCCCAAGCGGATATTCGGATTTATCCATCAGTCTCATCAATTCGATGAAAGAAGCTTTTGGTAATGAAGGGCTGGACAAGCTGCTGGATGTTCGAAATAAAAATATGCAAGAACAATATCTTCAGCATCTTGGCGCTGCATCGAATGTTAGAGAGAAATTGGAGAAACTGGCCGAGATTCGAACCAATGAAGGTTATATGGCCGAGGTTAAGGCGCAGGATGATGGCAGTCTCTTATTCATCGAGAAACATTGTCCGATCTGTGAAGCTGCTGCTGTATGTAGCGGGTTATGCAAGAATGAGTTACATTTATTTAAAACGGTTCTAGGGAATAATGTTCACATTGAACGGGGGGAGTACATTTTAAAGGGAGGAAGAAACTGCATCTACACCGTTAGGCAAAATAAGCCGTGACAAAAAGAGCAACCTCATCTGGACGGTTCCTACCAATCTCTAATGCACGAATTGCATGAGCTACTTCTCCGGTTTCCTCAGCAAGAAATCCAATACGGACAAATATATCTAAGTCTGACCAGTTGCGATTCTTGTAATGTTTCCTGTACACAAAAAGTAAATGGTTTTTTTATCCTTGGGTCGTAATCCCCTTTGAGTTTAAAATAGATTCAACGTTATATAGAGGCCAAACAATTGGAGGGTGTCTAAGAGATACAGAACATTCAGTGCAGGTTTGTTCTTGTCCTTCGACACGATAACATAATAATCTCCCGTCGCAGCAATGCTCTTTAGTGGCAATCACTCATTAAACCTCCTGATTGGCCTGGGGTTGCTTGCAGGCTTCCAAGGTCGCGCATCGGCAATAGTACCATGTTCTTGTCCACTTTCGGCAACGGGATCAAGTTCTTGTCCCGGGCAAAGGACAAGAACTTGATCCCATAAAACAGAAAACCCGCGCTGGGCGCGGGCGCTTATGGGACTATGTTCTTGTCTTCCGACATAGGACAACACAAACAACAAGTTCTGCATTTTAAATACTTCAAAACAATAACGCACAAAGTCATACCCATACTGTTGCGTGTACTTCTGACAAGGCAAGCTGGTGATTCACAGGCTTTTACTGATACCTATCTGACGGTCCCGGGCGGTTGCAGTTCAGTGACACAATGGTGCTCGATTAGCTATCCGGAGACTGCAGGAGCAGACCACGCGGCTCCTACGTCGAGCTGCATGAAAAGCTTCAGCTCATGCTCTTAGTTGTTTTTCCGGCTGAGTACCGTCAGCAGCGAACGCAGCCGGTCATCACCAAGTCCATGCTCAGTCTACTACTTTATTTACTCAGAACACCTGTTGCTTGAACTTAATACTACATTTGATTTCACAAGACTTCTTTTACCATAATCGCTTGATCTTTATATCCTTCTAAATTATGACTTAACCAATTTTTCTCTTCGGGTCTTTCTTTATAAAAGCGTAAAGTAGCATATTGGTCATCGTAACTCAAAACTATAAGGAATTTATTACCAGGGAAACGTTTTCCCAACTGATTTTCCCACCCCTCCATTATCTGAAGTGCACAAATAAGAATATTATCCCTTGTCATATCAATATCCTTAATGTAGTCATTAACACGGAGTTCATTACAGGATGCCTCATAACCTGTTTTATCTTTATGAAACTTCATTACCCTTTCCCAATTTATGTTTTCAATTTTTAATTCTCCCTCTATATCAAGAATAAAACACTCTCGAACCTCTACTATTTTGGGATATATTATCTTTTCCAACTGAAAAAGGTTTTTGTTTGTTATACTGATTAAATTTCTGAATAAATCCCTTTTTAAATCAGACATATTTCTGTTGTTATACTCCATATTTTATTACACTCCCAAAATTTTATTTAAATATATTATCTTCCCCTAAAAACTTAAGGCCTTTATCTATAGCCTTTTGAACATCTTTATCTTTAAGAAGTTTATGTATTTTACTAGGTGCCTTTTCACCAGTTTTTTGATTATAAAACTCTTTATTTTCCACATCAAGATACCACTTAGTATTATTAGGCTCATGATAATGAATTTGTCCATCTCTTTGGCCGGGATTTGGATTTTCAACATCAATTCTTTCTGTTTTACCGTTATGCCATGTTGTCTTACTTTCGAATTGAGTGCCGTTCTCTCTCCTGTCACTACTGTGCGCTGTACTGTCATTGGTTTATGATTCATCATGGCTTCATACCTCCCTGTGAAGTTCGTATTTGGTTGCCTCGTGTTTCGTGCCTGCTGTTGTAAATTGTCCTTGGTTGTACGTTTGAGTGGGTGTACTACCTAAGAGCATTTGGCTGCATGGGTTATTGGCCTGCTGAGCCTTGCAAAAAAGCTCATTCCTACTTATAGTTCAAGTGGGAATGAGCTTTTGAAAGTTTAACAAGTGTTTGAATTAGTTAGTGTTTGGTTTGTTGGTTATATTGTACGATCTTTTTGTTAGGGTTGTAAGCAAGTTTATACTAAAAGTCTTCTTCCGACATGAATATTAAGTGAAAACTCTACTCCATCCGTACTTTTTTGTGTTAAGCAGATATTCTTTGACAGGTATAAAATTAGCACTATTTAATTCAATATATACATTCGATCTTGTTACTATAGACAAGTCACATCTACCATAAGGCCATGCCAAAGTTCCCTCTACTTCATAAATATTTCTTTCATCTTCCTGATATACTTCACCCCAAGTTTTGTTTATTTTCATTAAGCTATTATCTGGCCAGCTTAGTTTGGTGTAAGGGGGTTCCTTACTAAATAGTTCGACTTCTATGTTTCCACCAGTAACATCATGAAATGTGAGCCTAGAGTAGCCCGATACGTAAATATCATCATCGAATGGTTTGGTGTTTTCAGTTAATCCATACGCTTCTAAACCAAATACACTAATAGGTAGAGTTCCCCCCCATACATCTAGTGCTAATTTAGTAGAAGACATTGATGAATAGTCAATGTTTATTGTGGACTCACCCAAATATACGAACTCAAATTTTTCATTAGTAATATTTAATATCATGTTTATTTTAACCTCCAACTCGCCAAATATTTCAGCGGATGCAGCCCCCCTCCAGCGGCTCCGCCCCCGGCTCGACTCGTTCCCGTGCTCCGGACAGGAATCGCTGCAGTGGCCTGCATAATCATACCTGCTGCCTTGCCCGCAGGACCTCCGAAAGCGTTCAGGAAGACACCTGCAACCCGGGCCACTGCCGGAATCGCCCCTAACAGCTTGGACACCGTTCCCAGCAAGGCCTCCGCTTGTTGCTGCGCTGCCGGGCTTGTGATCTTCGCCGCAGGAGCCTCGGCCGGGCTGCTCGATGAAGCCTGGGCTTCGGCTTGGGCGGCCTCGTACGCCTGGATACTCATCAGCGGCGGCTCCGGTACAGGAGGGAGGTCCGCCACAAAAACAGGGGCCTTCACCGTACCTTCCTGATCAATCACCGGGGCCTGGAGGATCATGCTGCTGGCGCCGCCTTGCAGATACATCACTGTGCGCACAAATGAATTGAATAAATTTTTGTAATGCTATTACATGAATTAAGTGTATTATTGGTTGAATAATGGGTTACTCCCCACCAAAAGGAAACCTTGAAAATACCTGAGCCTCTTCAAGATAATGTTGGTACTATTTAATCTCGTTTTCATAAATTTCGCTTAATAATTCATAAGTTTTGTATAATTCAGTTTCAAATTCTCTCACCTGAACAATATATTCTAAAATGTCATCTGTTTTTTTTACTGAGTTCAAATTCCTTATTAAAAAACGTGCACTACCTTTGTACTCTACTAAGAATATCTTCCAATCGTTGAAAATATCCAAGAGCGGACAGACGTTAAACCGAGCCCAAGACTCTTCGATAGAAATGCTGTCATATTGGTTAGAATCGCCATACAGGGCTTCATTGAGTCTATTGAAACACTCCTTAGCATCTAAATTAAATAGTTTTTCATTGGAACGATTGCTATTATCTTTAACCAAGGACTCAAGTGAAAATAATACATCTCGTAATGATGTACCCGACTCATAATCGCCAATACGAATTCCACCTATCCAATAGCAAAACTTACCGAACATCCAAAAACCACCATAGTCTGCATTAAGGTCAAACTGAATGGCAAATTTATTTGAATCCCCTATTAACATGATGGGCTACTCCTTTACTTTACTTGAGTCTTGCAAAATCGACCTGAAAGATCCTGAAATGGACAGAGTTGTAGTGTGTTAGGGTATTAGACGCTTTAGGCAGACAACCGAAATAACTGGAGGATGTCGAAAAGAGGCTTCTTTTCCAGGGCTTGTTGATACACATAGACGATCATTTGCCCGAAATGCTCTTCTCGAATGCGGCGCACTACATCACCCAGCGTGAGCTTGGAGGTTGGGGTCATCCACTCTTGCCACTGACACTCCAAGAAATTCTGCGTCAAGAACTGGATCGCCCAAAAGCGTTCAATGCCGCGAAGAGAAAGCAATTGGTACTGGTCAAAGCCGAGCAGTTCCTTGAAGTATCGATATCCCGTCTCGATATTCCATCGCACGTAATAATACCTTTGAATCGTAACGAGATCCAAATCAAGCCGTAACAACGATGGATTTTATGCGGTACTTTGGTAAATCCCTTGTGGAGTGATGTCAACTCGCTCTCTTGACTTACCTTGTCCATGTACCCGTCAGAGGATTGGCGGTTTTGAATCAAAAAGAAGTCATTCGTTCTTGCTGTCATTTAAATCCCTGCCTTCTATGTTTTGATTACACCGCCGTACAGCGGCTATGAAGTCAGGAAGGCGGCTAGCCTAAAACATATCCTTGCCTGTTCTTGTTAACTGCTCGTCAGCAGAATTCTTTCTTGGTTGTAACAATCACTGAAATGTTCTTTTAAGTTGCGGACGATATGAAAAATCCTTCGTTTTAGCCGCACTTACTCTTAGTAGTGGCGGTATCTACCCTAAAAGATGCGATTATTGCTATTTCATCCTCCCTATCGGGGCGGCCTATTCTGCAGTTGCGAGTAAATTTGAAAAAACACAAGAAAACGAAGATAACAAAAAACAGGTCAATTATGGTGGTATCTGACGATAATTGACCTGTTTGATGTGTAGGAATAGTAATATTTAGGTTATGAAATTAAAGCATTGATGTGCGTACAACCATAATGGCGAAATCTTTTATTCAAGTATTACATGGGTTATATGTGTTATTAGTTGATGCTGGGTTTATTCAATACTGGGTAGCCCCCACCATGAAAACGTTGAAAGGCACGAAGCCTTCTGCCCATTCCTCAAAACCATAGTAATATGCGTTACACAAAAAAAACGTATTAAGCCCGTTCTATTTACTGTTAACATTTTTAATGTAAGTTTCTTCTGGATACACCCCGACCCGTGGTAAAACCCTTTTCACAAAATTTTCTTCCCAGAATTGTTTTTGTTCTAGACCACCTATATTAATTCCCGTAAATTGAGGATCTATAAATAAATCCTGCCCATTTATTAATTTGATATGTAAAACATCACATATCAGTGCATTTTCCATATTCTCTAAGTTAAAAAAAACTATACTATCCACGTGATTTTCTGCTAAAGGGTTGGTAAATATAACGTCACCAATCTTAGCTCTACTAGGAATCACATCTTCAATATCAGTTTCATATCTAAGAGAACTCACAATTGTAATATGGAGCTTCCCGTAACCATCTATTGCTTCAAACTGAATAAACTGGTCAGCAAACTCCAAAAATAAAAAATTCGTATTAGAAATGAATTCAGCACTTCCATTTTCCTCTATGTGTACAACACCAGTTAAATGAATCTCATCTATATTATTTCTTATTAGTTCTTTAATATTCTCTAACATTTCTTAGACCTCCATTTTTATGGTATAAACACTATATTCAAATCGATTGCCTTACCTTGCTCAAGTAGTGTAAGCCATTCACCATTTGGTTTTGTTACTACCGTCAAATTTTTCCTCTATATATATTAAGTATTCCCGAGTCTCTGTTTATCGTACCCTTTCCTACCAATTCAAATTTTGCCTCCAAGCTGTTTATCTATTTATTTTTTGCTGCGCATGGACATTCTCTAGTGTTTTCACTACATGCTCGTATGCTTCTTCATTCGGTTTTAACAATCTTGGTTATATATTTAAATTGGTGCTCTACCTAAGAGGCGTTGCTGCACATGTTATTCTTTGGATTGTCGTGCTTGCGCTCCCAGTAACTACGCTCGTACTCTTTTTGCTTTTCTTTGGTTTCAGGTTTTTGTCGCCACTTCCGTCTGTACTCTCTTTCATACTGATGACGGACTTCTAATGCTTTCGGTCTTAGTTGTTCCATTCGTAGTCCTCCATCATCACCAGTTCAACAATATCCGCATCATCCACAATCTCTATAAATCCATCTTCGTTTGTCGACTGAGCAATCTCCTCTAATGGTGCAATTCCTTTTGTTATCTTCCTACTCAAAGCTGCTCCCCTTCAGTTCGCTCAACTGTGTTCGTTGTAATTCCAATAGCAACTTCGTTTCCTGTATTTGTTCCTTTGCTCGTTTTAGCATTAACATAGCTTCTCTTCTGTTTCTTCCAGTTCTATCTGTTAACGGGCTAATACATTTTTGTTGTGCTGTACAGTCTCCCTTAATCCAGATGCTTCACGCTGTAATTCATCTAAACGGCGGATGGCTTCCAACCTTGGATGTCCGTCTTTTTCGTTAGACAACTGGTCAAAGTTCTACTAAATGTTTTACTTCTGTCGCTATGTGCGGATCGATACTACTTGAACGTCTCAGTTCGTCTGCTTGATTCCGTAAATCTCGTGCTTGTTGACAATAGCTTCTTACTGCTTCCACAATAGCCTCGTACTCTGCTTATGCCTGTTCAATTAAGCCTCCCTTTTCCTCTATTACTTCTACTTGTTTTGTCATGTCATTCAGCTCCTTCGTTTATTTTTCTGTACGCAAAAAAGCTCATTCCTACTCAAAAACAATTTGGAAAGAGCTTTGAAAGTTTATCAAGTGTTTGTTAATTGTTTAGTCTTTGGGTTGTTGATTGTATTGTATGATCTTATTGGTGGGGCTGTAAAGATATAACATACCAACATACTAACCGATAAAAATCACTACTCCTTCTCTATAATTAAAAATGATAGGCACTTCAGTCTCAATCAATTCAATTCTTTCAATAATTTTTATTTTCTTTTCCTCGGGTAGATGCCCCTTAGCCCATTCTTTTATTTTAAATAATTCTTCTAAAACAGATGGAAAATCTTCTTCAATTAAATCGATCCCAACAGGAAAAGCTTTAGTCCATTTTAATGCTAATTCTTCAATTGCTGGCTCCCAACATTCTTGAAAGAAAGACTCAGTAGCCACAGGGATGAAAAACTTCTCTTCGAACTCATCCTTTGCCTCTAAAACCATCACACTAATTGACATTACTTTTTCCCTCCAAACAATGCATCAAAAGTGTAATCAGGAAATTCTTTTCTTAATTGTTCCAAGCTATTCTCTGCAGCTTGTCTTAATTCAGGGGTATCTCCATCTAATCTAAATACGAATTTTCGAATTCCCTTAATTTCATCCAATGAAGGTACAGCTGGAGTCCCATTTTTAGTAGCTCGTGTAGCTGTAGCTTCTGCAATATTATTAATTCTTTTTCTTGTTTTGCCCAATATTTGTTTATCCGTAAATTGCTGAGGTGTTTGAGTAGGTAAGCCAGTTCTAGGATTGATGACATCAAGCCCTTTCGCTGCTTTATCCTCATAGAAAACACCATTTTTCAAGTCAATTTCATCTAATTCGCCGATCGGTTTTCCAGTGTTATCAACAATTTCAACTTCTTTTATTGGCTCAACTTTTCCCGTCCCCTCAGCTTCGAGCGGCTTCTCTTTTGGCTTGCTTGATTTGGACTGGAGAACTTCACCCGTCTCCTCAGCCTTAGGCGGCTTCTCCGGCTTCGCACTTGAAGACTTAGGAGGCTTCCCTTCCCCCTTTATCATTTGCCAAAGCTCTGCAGAGCTTTCTCCCAGGTTGGAGGCTCCGTTGTAGGCCAACACCCCTCCATGAGACATAAGGCCGGTGGATGCTACACCTGTAAGTACGCCGAAAGGCGTTAATACGCCCGTAGACGATACAGCCACGGATAATAATTCTCCTCCAGCGCCGACGATAAATTCCCCGATTCCTTGCAACGAACTGACCACGTTGCCTGCGATTTCCCCCACCTTGCCCGCGATCGGATGGTTGGGATGATAATCGCGTTGCTTATACAAACCCAACGATTGGTTTACCCTAATGGTTTCATTGGCCCCCTGGGCAGCATCCCATGCCAATTCCATTTGAAGTTGCGCCGATTCTCGCTTGGCTTCTGCAGTAAGAATCTCATTTTCTCCGTATTGCTCAAACATTTTTTCCCACCAGGACTTAGGTTTAGGTTTCTCTGTCTCTGGCTGTGGCTGCTGAGCGAGATAGCTCTTGTAATTGCCCCACCAGCGTTGCCTCAGGTCTGCGGGTACTTGATGATAGGCAAGATACATCGCCTTCGATTCTGCCAGCAGGTTTTGAACGAGCTCTAACGGGCCGCCCGAATGCGCTAACTTCCGCGCACTCGTAAACACGTTTCCCAGGATCCACTTGCTATAGTAGTCTTGCTTTCCCTGCTCAAGTTCGTACTGGCTGATCAACCCTTTCAGCGCCAGACTCGCCAAATATTTCAGCGGATGCAGACCCCCTCCAGCGGCTCCGCCCCCGGCTCGACTCGTTCCCGTGCTCCGAACAGGAATCGCTGCAGTGGCTTGCATAATCATACCTGCTGCCTTGCCCGCAGGACCTCCGAAAGCGTTCAGGAAGACACCCGCTACCCGGGCCACTGCCGGAATCGCCCCTAACAGCTTGGACACCGTTCCCAGCAAGGCCTCCGCTTGTTGTTGCGCTGCCGGGCTTGTGATCTTCGCCGCAGGAGCCTCGGCCGGGCTGCTTGATGAAGCCTGGGCTGCGGCTTGGGCGGCCTCGTACGCCTGGATACTCATCAGCGGCGGCTCCGGTACAGGAGGGAGGTCGGCCACGAATACCGGGGCCTTCACCGTACCTTCCTGATCAATCACCGGGGCCTGGATATCTGTTTCGCCATCCAGGATCATGCTGCTGGCCCCGCCCTTCAGATACAGCGCCGTTCCCGCTTGGAGCGACAGTTCCTCCCCTGCATCCAGCTTGATGTTAGCCCCTTGAATCTGCACATTTCCCGGACTGCTGAAGGTGATGCCAGCTTCATGCAGGGTGATCGAACATTCACCAGCGGTGGACAGGGTCAGTTCTTGCCCAGACATCTCTACGCCGCTTCCTTGTGCATGTCTCCACATTTTCACATCGGGTTGTCCATTGGTATGGCGATGTTGGCGCAGTGAATCGGTCACATAGGCTTCCTGCTCACGATTCGTGGGCAAATACAGCTCCACCTGCTCCCCGATTTCCGGCATATTGTACCACCCGGTATGTCCCTCCGCCACATACCGGGTGGCCACCGGGAACCAACAGGCTTTAGCCGGGTCCTGCTGAGGATCCATATCCAGTTGGAGCTGTACGTAATCCTGCTGGACTTTCAGCACCTTTCCTGTCAGCATAATCCCGACGGCCTTATCGTTCCCATAGCGGGCATACCGGATATCCTGCTCGGGCTGGAGATCATAACGGGTGCGCAGCAAGCCGGCCTCCAGCCGTGTCACTGCTGAAATGACAGCAAGCTCTTTCCTTGATCCGACGGGTAACGTAAGCCGGTCGCCCAGCGCATAGTATTGCAGGCTTTCGATTCTATACGTTACATACGGCCCCGCATGTTCTCCCGGTTGTCCCGTGTCCAGCTCATGGAATGTTTTCCGTACCCGGTAAGACCCAGCCCGTTCCACCTTATGCAGTTTGCCTTCCGGCAGGCCGAAAAAAAGCTTGGGCGAGGCTGCGGTCACCTCCGGCACCAGTACGGAACCGAAGCGGGAAGCGAGGCGCTTTAAAAACGCCCAATCCGTCTCTTCATATTGTAAAACAAAAGCGTCCAGCTTGGTATGATTGCTTACAGTATCAATGGCATCTCCGTACCTGTACTTGCGCACCAGCGTGGTGACCAGATCATCATAAGTGCGGTGGATATCCTGATAGGAACGCTTTTTCACCTTACTATCCATCTGATACGAATGCGAAGCTGCCTCCAGTTCAAACGTATACACGCCCCGTGTGCAATGAACCGACAAGCGCATAACGATCCCATGGAACAGCCGTCTTACGGACTGTCCCTGCTCATCCAACTGGTGAATGACTATCGGCTCCTGGTCCATGGTCTTGCCGATACACTTCGCTCCCTGCTCCTCGGGGAGCACGCCTCTGATCTGCAGATACGCATGATCGTTGATCATTCTTGTGATTTGCAGTCGCTCGATAAGCTGAGGCTGAAAGGGACCCTCGAAGCGCAGGCTTTCATACCCGATCCCAGCTGACAGTAGACTCATGAGGTTTCATTCTCCTTTCCACAACAACCTAGCTGTCAATCCAACTCCTGCCCGTCATTTTCAATCCGGATATGACCGCAGTACAGACACTGATGGGTGCAGTTTTGCATCAATGCGGGCTGGCCTTCGATCATCATGTCGCTTTTCCCGTTCAGCCACGACATCGTGAGCACAGGCATACACGGGGCTTTTTTTACGCCGTAGATGTCCACCATTTGGCTGGCCTGCACCGCCGGATTTAGCGGACTGAAGCAATTTCCGAACGACTGGATGTTCACTCCCGGCACGTAGTCTCCGATATTCATTTGCGCTTTGTTTTTGACGTAGACGCCATGGCTGAACGGCCGTTTCAAACGAGTGGGCTGTGTACCATAGCTACAGCTTAGAATTGCGCCTGCAACTACATATTTTTGTTTGGACCCCGTTCCCGGCTGTACTTGAGCTTCCTTCACCTTCTTCACCTCTCCTTGACTTCCATCTCGACTCTTTGCACCCCAATGCCTGTAAAAGACCGGCGCAACAGGCTTTCTGCTACCGCCAACTGGATGTATATGTAAGGCTCCATCAATCCGGAAATTCGGAAAACAGGCGCTTGAATGTCCCCGTGTCTCAGCACCAAATGCTTTAATGTACCATTGGGGTACCACAATGTTTGTGGGGAAAGACACTCGACCACCGGAGGGCGAAGCACCCAATATGCGTCTTGTCTGGCTTGCCGGATATCGCTTAATATGGCAGATTTCCATGCGAGTCCCGGCATATATTGTGCCAATAGTGCTCTCATCCGGTCGGACACCAACGGCAAAGGAAACTCCAGAAAATCCGGGTATACCGTTCGTTGATCCATATGTACAGCTAAAAAAAGAGGGGTTTCATCCTCCGCCTGAGCCCCGGCCCCCCAGAGGGCATCCAATTGCAATTTGGTTAAGGAAGCAGGCTCGACCCGATGTTTGACGCGTTCATCCACTGTTAACCGAAAGATTCTCATGGCAGCCACTTCCCTTCACCAAAGGGGATTCCCCTCGAATCGCTGCGCTGCCCATCCGTAAAGCTCACCCCTTGCAGCTTCGCTCCTGTGAAATCAGCACTTGTCACCATAGCCCCGGCAAAAGATGCACCTGTCAAATCAGCCCCCACAAAACAAGCATTTGTGAGATTGGTCCCGACAAAGGACGCTTTGTGCAACACGGCTGCCTCAAAGACAGCGCCTTGAAGTTGCGCTCCTCTAAAAGAAGCCTTCTGCAAGTTTGTACCTGTAAAATTCACTCCCGCATAACCAAGTGGCTCCCCGTCCCAATCCTCCTCACCGAACCCGGCATTGCCCATCACTCCCTCCAATACCGCTCCTTGCATGGAACAGCCACTAAAATCCGCTCCGTTGATCAAGCTATAGGTGAAGTCGGTTTCATCAAGCTGACTTTCCTGCCAAACCGTTCCGACTAATATACAAGCATGCAAACGGCTGCCTTCCATTCCGATCTGGCGAAAAGCGGTATACCGGAAATCGAAATGGCTGTAATTTCCACCCGGCAGTTGGACGCCGGTCAGCGCCTGATAGCTGTAGGCATGCTCCTGTTCTTCCTCCAGCCAGTCTCTAACCAGGCTTGAATCCAGCAATCTGTCTTCTTCTTTGTACACGCACACGCTCCAGTCCATGTATTCCCCGACACGAATCTCGAACGTCTCTCCACGATCCAACTGCTGAAACTCCGGCAGAACTGCCGCCCGTTTCAGTGCAAGACGAATCAAACTGACCAACATGGCATGGATATGCACCGCTGCTCCCAGCATCATCTGCTCCAGCACAAGCTCGGATAAAGCGACTTGCTGTGCTTGTGCCTCGGCTAGGAGATGCCCCCGCAATTCCGTCCAATAGCCATAGACCCAACTTGCATCGTACACGGACTGTACCGGCTTGGGATCAAGCACCCATAAGTCGTCTGCTGCCTCCACCCAATAGACAGGATGTTCTTCCAGCCACTGCTTGTAAAGATTTTTGCTTATTACTCAGAAGTCTGTGACAAGCTTATAAACCACTCATTCCATTAGCTCAAAAGTATTCTCTTTACTATCAGCTATTCTCCATAATGCACAAATTAATCTTTTATCTTTTGAGATTTGCTAATAAGCCTTTTGGATAATTTGATTTTTGTGTTGTGTTTCCAAAGCCCCAGTCGATCGTTCCGGCGCTTGCCCCGATGATGCTGGGAATTGGCAGCTGGCCTCTCTTCTATATTTCCCTTGCCTTCTGTACGATTCTCGGCATGTTTAGACCATCGTTAGGGTCCTTCATCATGTTCCAGTATTTCTCATAATGTTTCTTCAGGTTCGGAGCATATTTCTCAATTAGATAGCTATCAATTTCCTGTCCATTCACATCATTAAGTTTTATGTGTAGCACAACTGTACTATCCGACGTATTAGACACGCTGCATTAATTTAATATTGAATATTGAAGTCGTTCTTTTAGACAGCCTGTCATGAGCATTCTCAATTGCTTCTCTCATTCATTTTTGGAATCAAGAAATAATATAGAATGCTCATCTGCAGAAATTGGTTCGAAAAATCGCAAAAAATTATGGCAATGATATTGACGGGAATTAACTGTAAGCGTATACTAAATCCAAGTTAATGCACATTTGATTAAATGAATAAGCACATTTGTGCAAGGGTACACGAGAGTGAGGCTAATCAAATGAATGAAGCAGAGAAGAAATTATTGGTTCAGGTCGCGAAGATGTATTACCTGGAGGATTTAACCCAGAGTGATATTTCCAAACGTCTGGGGATCTACCGTACCTCCATCAGCCGTCTGCTCAAAAAGGCACGGGATGAGGGAATCGTACAGATCAACATTATAGATGAGGACAGTACCCATTCCGAAATGGAGAACCGCCTCAAGCAGTTATTTGGTCTGCAGGAGGTGATTATCGTCGCATCCAGGGAGAGCATGTCCGGTAACGACAAAATTAAATCTGTGGCCAAAGCCGGTGCTGAACTGCTGAGCAAGTTGATTAAAGACGAAGATGTGGTCGGGTTTGCCTGGGGAAGAACAATGGGCAGCCTTATCGGAGAGTTTAACGATTGTCCGCAGAGATCCGCACATTTTGTACCTCTTGTCGGCGGCCCTGGTGACATGGAGACCAAGTATCATGTCAATGCTATCGTCTACAGCATCGCAACGGATTTTGGCGGGGAAGCACATATGATTGATGCAGCGGCTGTTCTCGAACGCAAAGAAACCAGGAATGAAATTATCAACTCCAACTACTTCCGGAAAATCACTGATCTATGGGATAAGCTTACTGTCGCAGTAGTTGGTATTGGCGCCCCCATCAGCAACTCCAATATGATCTGGACCGGCTTTTTGGGAGATAAGGAAATCAAGCATCTGAACAGCCATGATGCCGTCGGTGATATCTGTTCCAGATTCTATGATTCACAGGGAAATGTGGTGAATTCGGAGCTGGCCGAGCGTACAATTGCGATTCCACTGGAACGGCTGCGTGATACCCGATTTACATTGGCACTGGCCGAGTCCATCGAGAAAGCACCTTCGATTCTTGGAGCCATCCGCGGCAAATATATCAATGCCCTGGTCACTAACGAAGAGACCGCTGCCGAGGTACTCCGGCTGGCCGGGAATGCAGTTGTATAACACTACTATGGAGGGGGATGATCCGGATGGGCTTACTGATTATAATAGCCGCTCTCGCCTGGCTGCTGCAGGGAATGCTGGGACTTCTGCAAATCAGGAATTTCAATAAAAAATATACAGAGCTTAGAAGACTCGGACGCGTAGCCATTGGCAAAAAAACCGGAAAGATCAGAGCCGGAACTGTGGTCATGTTCGCCATTGATCAGGATGTCCGAATTCTGCAGGCCGCTCAAATGCAAGGTGTTACAGTCTTTTCCAGGGTTTGGCGTCTCAAGGGATTTGAAGGCCGACATCTGCTTGGCTTGACTGAGCAAGATATGCTCCATTGCAACCGGCTGACCCGTGCCGCCATCATGGATGCGCTGAACAACTGCGATATTATCCTGAAGGGGGGTGAGCTTAAGGTCAGACAATCCTGGCTTGAACGGTTAATGCCCGCAAAAAAATAAAAGAGGTGAGGTTAGTATGAATGTAGTTACAAATTTGGCTTCAGGATTCATGGATTTGTTCCGTGCCGGCGGCGAAACGTTTATGAGCCTGGTCACGGGAATTATTCCCCTGCTTATTATGCTACTGGTAGCTATGAACTCGCTGATTCAACTGATTGGTCAGGACAAGGTTGAAAAAGTCGCACGTAAATCAGCCAGGAATCCCTTCACGCGCTATTTTGTTCTTCCTGTCATAGGTACTTTCATTTTGGCGAATCCGATGACCTTATCTTTAGGAAGATTTCTGCCAGAGAAGTATAAACCCAGCTATTATGCCGCCGCTTCTTATTCCTGCCATACCCATAACGGACTGTTTCCACATGTGAATCCAGGAGAACTGTTCGTATTTCTGGGCATTGCGGCTGGCATAACCACTCTGGGACTCGATACTACGGAGTTAGCCGTACGCTACTTCCTTGTGGGTATAGTAACGAATTTCCTCAGAGGCTGGGTCACAGATTTAACCACAGCTTATGTATCGAAGCAGCAAAGTGTCAAATTAAAAGAGACTGTGAATCTTTAGGAAGGAGGGAGAAATGAAATGGAGACTTACAAATCTGTGAGGGTATCAGCCGGACCCGGCGGTTTTGGCGGACCACTCATCATTACCCCGACAGAAGCGAAAAACAAAGTGGTCTACGTGACGGGAGGAACAAGGCCGGCAATCGCAGATCGGATCGGAGAATTAACGGGTGCTGAACTGGTGGATGGATTCAAAACTAGTGTCCCCGAGCAGGAAATCATTTGTGTGATTATTGACTGCGGCGGAACCTTAAGATGTGGCCTCTATCCGCAAAAAGGGATTCTGACCATTAATCTGCTACCGACCGGCAAAAGCGGACCCTTAGCCAAACATATTACAGAAGATATCTATGTTTCAGGGGTTAAGGTTTCGAACATTGAGCCGTATGAAGGTGCTGGAACACCCCATACAGCCCAAGCCGAAAAATTCGTTGATAAAGAAAGTACACAACCTAAGTATAGCGCAAACAAGAAAATTAGTGAACAGCATAAGCCAAAAGGTCTGCTTGCCCGTGTAGGTATGGCTATGGGATCCATTATAGGTGTCTTTTATCAGGCTGGCCGGGAAACAATTGAGACTGTAATTAAAACTATTCTACCTTTTATGGCCTTTGTAGCCATGCTTATCGGTATCATTAATGCTTCAGGCATCGGAGATATCATTGCTAAATTCCTCTCTCCTCTGGCGGGATCGCTTCCGGGTTTGCTGATCATATCGCTGATCTGCTCCTTCCCTCTGCTTTCCCCGTTTCTGGGACCTGGAGGAGTTATAGCGCAGGTAATCGGAACATTAATTGGCGGAAATCGGCAAAGGCAACATTCCTGCCCATTTGGCCCTCCCGGCCCTCTTCGCCATCAATTCCCAGGCTGCTGCAGATTTCGTGCCTGTGGGGCTTGGACTCGCTGAAGCCGAGGTTGAGACGATTGAAGTCGGAGTTCCTTCGGTACTCTACTCGCGTTTTCTTACCGGTGCGCCTACGGTGTTCATCGCCTGGCTAGCCAGCTTTGGATTATACCAATAATGGAGGAACGCTTAATGCAGACCATATATAAGACCCGTATCACAAAGTTCGGATCAGCAGCTTTTGATTTTATGGAAGATAAAGTGTTTGTGCTGTTCGGAAACAATGCCCCAGAGGACGTGGCGGAATACTGCCTGCTGATTGAGCTCTCGAAAGTGAATGGCGAGATTCAAAAAGGAGATCTATTTCGTCTAGGAGGCAAATCTTACACCATCACATCCGTCGGGAATAAAGTGGCCCTGAACCTGCAGCAGCTCGGACATATCACGCTTCAATTTGACGGCAAAGAAGACGAAGGCCTTCCGGGAACGCTGTACTTGGAGAATACCGCTTTTCACAAGCCCGAAATCGGCAGCGAAATCGAAATTATAAAAAAATAAATCATTAAGGGAGATAGAGATATGAGTGAGAGAAAAGTAGCACTGGTTGCCGGAGGCGGACAAAGTCTGGGCGAAGCGCTCTGTCATCGTTTGGCTGAAGAAGGATATGAAATTGTGGTCGCGGATATTAATGAAGAAAATGCCCAAAGAGTTGCGAAGGAAACGAGCGAGCAATATAAGGTTGAAACCTTGGCGGTTCAGGTGAATTTCACGAACGAACTTGAGGTTGTTGAAATGGTCCAGCAAGTTGTGTTTGCCCTTAAACGGATTGATCTGCTGGTGTATGTGGCTGGTGTAGCCAAAAGCCGTAAAATTACGGATTTTGGACTTAAAGAATGGAATCAGACGGTTGATGTCAACCTAACCGGATATTTCCTCTGCGCGCGCGAAGTGTCCAAGATCATGATTGAGCAAGGCAGCGGCAACATCATTCAAATCAACTCGAAATCAGGCAAAGTAGGAAGCAAGCATAACTCCGCTTATTCCGCTTCAAAGTTCGGTGGCGTGGGCCTTACCCAGAGCCTAGCGCTGGATCTGGCCGAACACAATATCCGCGTAAACGCGATCATGCCAGGAAATCTGCTGAAGTCACCAATGTTTCAAAGCCTGCTTCCCCAGTATGCCGCTAAACTGGGCATTGCTCCTGAAGAAGTGGAGCAGGTTTATACTGACAAAGTCCCTCTTAAAAGAGGCTGCACCTATGATGATATCGCCAATGCGGTTATCTTCTATGCTTCCGATAAAGCCTCCTACATGACAGGCCAGGCTATCAATGTAACCGGAGGCCAGGTGATGCACTAGCCAACCACGTAGAAAAGGGCATCGTTTAGTCAGCATTTGCAAAAGAGGGCAAGAAGCACCCCAGGGTGCCTCTTGCCCTCTTTCACTTGATAAAATAAATTAACCCTTTAAAGGTCAGATTGAAATTGAAAAACGCGAAGAAAAACACGAGGAATCGTCTGGGGTGCTAGGATTGCCCAAATACACTAAATTGCACGCTATTTTTTTTGAATGGTATCATTGTCAATTACGGTATAAACTTTCTTACGTTTCGTTAGTTTATCCTTTGTTTCACTATGTCCAATTAGACTTTAAATGACGTCCTTTTTGAGAAAATGCGACATACCCTAAACGCAATGCGTGGCGCAGATTTGGATTCATATTTGCGTTGGAAAATCGGCTGAAGACGATTTTTTCTAAACTCGACATTTTCGACACACTATACAGTGGTTCTGACGGTATGGAATACATTTAATAAGCCAATATATAACGTCCCTACGCTTCGCTTCGTGCCGTTGTCATCTCTCCAGAATAATATGCTCACCTGAATATTCTATTACCTCTTCAGTTCTCATAAATGCCCCAATTCTTCTTCGAAGCATCACAACATGACGGCCATTCTTACAAGATAGAGCGATCTCATAGTGGAACTGATCATTCATGATAACCGTCATACCCGCTTTTTCACCATCATGAATAGGGTGAAACTCCAGCAATGCCGATACACGGCAATCCAGGTGCTGCTGTCTGCGGCCGATAAACGTCGGAGAATTTCGATCATCTAATGTTACATTAGAGCCTCGCAGCGTTAGCCAGCCTGGACGCTCAGCAAGCGACCAATCTGCAGCGTAAGGATTTTGCCCTTTTCTAGCCATAAAAATATCCCCTCCAAGTTAACTCGTTCCTAATGATAACATTAGGCTTTTTACGAGTGTCTACTTGAAGGGGATAATACCATTAACGTGGTTTTTTTGTAGGTATGATCCGGCCTTTAACGGTCTGCTAGAAGTTGTCCCGCTACACCAATATTCTCCAGTTCATTTTCCTTTACCAAAACGATAAATGCCGATTCCGGTACATTCATGATGGATGAAGCAGATGACGTAACTTCGGTGACCAACATTTTCTTTTGTTCTTTACTTAATTTTGCGGCTTCAATAGTAATCACAGGCATGAAAATTCCTCCTTCAGCTTTAAAAACGAGTTGTAATCCACCTTATTATTAATGCATAGGGTTTTCCCACGCGCCTTTGACCTCAACGCCGGTTTCTTTTGCTGCCGTTTCAAGATCACGGATTTCTTGCTCGTTCAAATTGACTTCCGAGGCTTTTTTGGCATCCTCAATATGGGATGTCTTCGTCACACCGATGATCGGTACGGTCCCTTTCGCCATAGCCCAAGCAGTTGCAATTTGTGCAGTAGACGCATTATGTTTGCTTCCGATGTTTCTCATAGCTTGAATTAAGCCTTCCAGCTTGGTAAGTGTGTCCGAATCAAATGCATCGCCTCTACGGGTACCGCTTGGTAAAGGATTCTGCGCACTGTACTTGTCAGTTAATGCCCCTTGTTCCAATACCATATATGAAAAGAACACAATATTATGCTCTTTGCAGTAATCTATAATTCCTGCTTCTTCAGATGAACGGTACAGCAGACTGTAGTGATTTTGGACTGCTGAAATTTCCAGTCCTTCTTCCGCCAAGATACTGGCTGCCAGTTTGATTTCTTCCAGATTATGATTAGAGACACCGACATATTTTACTTTCCCGCTCTTCATCAGAGGAATCAGCTTTGGCGTCCATCTTTTCACATCTGCCGGATTGTGAATCCAATAAATGTCTGAATGTTCTACACCAAGCCGATTTAAGCTTCCATCCAAAAGTTCCTCAACCGTATTGTCATTATTACCGGCCATTTGAGGAGTGAATTTCGCTGAGATCAGCACATCGTTGCGGCCTTTAGTGAAGCTTCCTAAAATCGTTTCTGAGGCGCCCATTCCATATACAGCCGCTGTATCCCATAGATTGAATCCGGCATCCATCGCGGCTTCAAATACCGGCTTCAAATCTGCTGCCGAAAGATGATTTCCGAAAATGGCATATCCGCCGGCTGATCCGGTACCCCAGGACCAAGTCCCAAGAGCGATTGAAGGAATCATCTCATTTTGCATTTTTACCAATTTCATTATCGTTCACGCCTTTCTATTCTGCGGTTGCTTTCAATACATGAGCCATGTAGTCTTTCGCAGTTTGTTCAATTTGTTCATCGGTTAACTGCATAACTCCAAAGGCTGCGTAAGGTGTCAAAAAACGTGTACCAATCATGTAGCTTGTTGCATGGAACGGCCGCAGCAATTCATCAAGAGTAAAGCTGAATGCACCTTCAGCCGTGTAGGAGTCTTCAGAAGCGCCTACGCTAACGGCAAGCATGAGTTCTTTGCCATGCAGTTTGTTTCCTGTGCTTCCATAAGCCCATCCGTAAGTTAGGACTGTATCCTGCCATTTCTTCAGCAATGATGGGGAGCTGTACCAATAAATAGGGAATTGCAGAATGATCCGGTCATGCTGCTCCATCAGCTTTTGCTCGGCAGCAACGTCGATTTCCTCATTGGGATATGCTTCATAAACGCGGTGAATCGTTACATCAGGCTGTTTCTCCATTTCTTCAGCCCAGCGGCGGTTGAGACGGGAATCAGACAGATTAGGGTGGAATACAAGAACCAGTGTTTTCATATGGTATCTCTCCTTATTTCTTTTTAGTGGATCAAGCTGTATTGCATGAATTAAGAATATCAAGAAAGACCCATTGTTTCTTTGCTGACAGGCCCATTTCATTTGTTCATTTAGCCCAAATATTTTGATATAAAAAAACGTTTCACGGAAACAACCGCGAAACGTTATACGACTGAAGCGTGTTTTTCAGGTTTTCATTAGCTTGTACTTACCCTGTTCTTCACTCTATCATCCCTTAGCCTGGATTGTTGTCTATATTCCGACGGAGACTTTCCAAACCGAAGTTTGAACACTTTGGAGAAATGAGCGATGTTCTCGAATCCCACGGAGTAACAGATATCAGTGACGGAAAGCTTCGTTTCTAATAAAAGATTCTCGGCTTTATCAAGCCTCCGGTTGCGAATCCACTTCAACGGAGAAGTATCATACGTTGCCTGGAAATCACGCTTGAATGTAGACAGGCTTCTGCCCGACAAATAAGCCAGATCATGAAGAGAAACTGGATTAGTGAAATTCTCCTCCATGATTTTACCGATACCGTTACTGTCATTGTTGCTCGGCTGCAGCAACTGGTATAGGAATCGTTCATTTGAATCTGAAATATGAAACAGCAGCTCCATTAACTTGACTCGAACCAAGCCGTCGTTGATATGCTCCGGTTTGTCGAAATAAGGTTTTAAGGATTCAATATAAGCTGTAATGAGATTATTGACTGGGATAATGGACACCGGAATCATATCGCTCACGGGGTAGATTGGCTTCAGCTCTGCAAATTTGACGAAGTCCTCCAACGTTTTTTCGTTTAAAAAAAACATCATATAATCAAGCAAGTACTCGGAACCCTGTTCCCCTGATTTCTCGTATTCGATCACGATCGATTTGTGAAGAAACACCATTTCATTACTACGCAAGGTATACTTCTGATCCCGGAAACGAACAGTATAACTACCTGACTTCACGTATAGCAGAAGATGCTCCTTCAAAAAATACGAGCCTATTCTGCCTTGGGTATGCAGACAAAATGTAATGACAGACATCCCATTCAGTTTTAAGTTCCCGTTTTGGTCAGGCGCGTTGATCAACTGCTCAGGCACCCTGATTAATCTACCTACACTTTTAGACATAGGTGTTCCTACCTTTTCTTGGGCTTCCATTTCAATTCAGCTTCCCCTCTAATCCATTCGTTCAATTGTAACTGTAAAATCCTCTTTCATGCCTGCAAGGGCTTCAATCCCTGAATCAATGCTGCCTAGTTGAATCAGACCGCTGGAATAACCAAAATCCTCATAGAAGATAGCCAAATTTCCCCAAGGAGCATAATACGTAATGTTCCCTACGGATGGGTCAATGCCTGCCGGGGTTCCTTCAGTTGATAATTTGCTTGGCAGATCACTGATTTTCTCAGTCCCGGCATACTCTTGTAACGTTAAGGTTAACGGCAGTTGGGAAATAAAATCACGGCTTGCCGCATTGTCGAGCATTGTGGCGGTAAGTACTATGTTGCCGGCCGTAAGCTTAATTTTCTGTACATCAGTACCGTCTGGATGAGCACTCATGATATTTTCATCACCTGTTTCTGCTGCAAACAATTTTTGTACAGGTTGTGCAGCCTCTACGTCCACCACTTTGTCAGCAACTAATTCATCCAATAGCGTGCGGTCACTACCCTTCAATTTGACAGCTAAGGCAGAGTAAGAAACGGCAACCATGTCGCCGCGCAAGAAATTGCCGTTTTTTGTGATCGACGATAAAAGACCAAGTTCATCCGCTGCAACTATTGCTGACTGATACGAAAATTCATTCCCGTAACCCAGCGCGCGCATCACAAAGGTGGTGTACATTTGCAGACTGCATAACCCGCCAGGATTAAACTTGTCGTGACTTGCACCCTGAGTAAAGTTTGAGCTGTACATATAAGCAATAGCATCCTCTGCCCAAGAAGGTACATCGGTGAAGGGATGACTGTAGTTGCCATTCCTCGCCTGATTTTCCGCCCCCAGTAGACGTACCAGCATGACTGCCGCTTGAGCACGGGTAACCTGACGATCGAGCTCATAACCATTATTGGTGCCTTGAAATAATCCCAAACTATGGAGGGAGTCTGCCTGAACGTTATTGTCAGCTGCATAAGTTGGTTGTCCGAAAATACCTGATACCAGAACCATGACGACTACAACGGCAATTCGCTTTAAGCTTTGTCTCATTCATATCCTCCCACACTTTTGGATTATATTACAAGTTGGAACATATATCACAGCTCAGTCTGCAAGTGACCATGTAACCTGTACAGAGCCTGAACCAAGAGCAGAAGCAAGGTTGGACGGATCATCCACCTGTCCCAGCGGAACATAACCGCCGAAAGAATTAGAGAACGTTTGATAAAAAAGTACCAGAGTGTTTCCTGACCAGTTCGTAATATCACCGGCATGAATGGTTGCAGGACGCTCCGTAGATTGTGCCGGAAGATCCTCGGACAGATTATAGTACTTCTCCAGTCCATTGAGTTCCTTCATCTGGAAGGTCACAGGAAATTGAGCAATTAGCGCCTGCGTCGTTTCGTTGTCATGAAGTGTTGCTGTAAATATAGTGCTGCCAACACTGATATGGATGGGAATAATGCCGTTCTCCATGGATTCGTTACCTCCTGCTTCATTTGGTGCACCTTCCGGCGGTGACGCCGCTGGCGGTGTTATTAGTGCCGGTGGACTTGCTGGAAGTACAGGAGAATTTGAGATTTTCGCACTTTCTGCGGGAGAAGCGGATTCGGAATTTTGTTCATTAGATGCTGTACTGCAGGCAGTCAACACGACGATTAACCCGATGCCAAAAGACAAGTATAGGATATTCCCCATATTATACCTCCTTTCCATATTATTACCCACTGGTGCTAACCGGTCACGGCTTGTTCATGACCGGGAAGTACCAATTACTCTGCCAATTCGATCAGCACATCATAACTTCCGCTCAGTTGACTTATTACTGACAATTCACTGTCAATTTTTCCGATGTTCACCTGATAACCATATTGTTCAGACTTCTCTTCATCTTCAAAAAGAATGGTGAAATAATCTGCGTCAGTGGCAAAGTCAATATCACCATTGAGCCAGCCATAATGCACATCTTCTTCTCTGTACTCCAGCGGATCATCCATTACACCGCAGAAATCATGGGAATAGCGGTTTACATGCACGGTATAAGGCAGCTTGGATATTAAAGCCTGTGCCGTGATGCTGTCGTTCAGTGTGCCAGGGATCACAATATCACCGAAATGCATATTAATTTTTGTACCGTTCTCCAGAACACGAGTAGCCATAGTAGGATCGAGGGTCTGCCTCTGGGCACCGTCAGAAGCCACACGCGTCAGATCCTCAGCATCCTCAGTGGTGCTGCTGGTTTGTGGTTGAGAGGTTTCTGAAACTGCATTATTTCCATTGCTGCAGGCAACAAACGCAAATATTATCATCAATGCGACGGGGAGCGCAAAAAGTTTTTTCATAATAGTATTTTCCTTCTCTAATCGATCGTCTTTATGATTTTTGCCGGAACGCCGGCCACAACCGTATTAGGCGGAACGTCTTTAGTGACCACAGCACCGGCGGATACGACCGAATTTTCTCCAATCGTAACACCGGGCATTACCATGGCACCGATGCCGATCCAGGCATTTCTCTTTATTAGGATAGGGGCACAAACTGTAGATTGTCTTTGAGCGGGATTCAGCGGGTGGTTAATGGTAATCAAATTCACTTTCGGTCCGATGAGAACATGATCTTCGATTGTAATCCCACCTCTATCCATAAACGAACAGGCGTGATTGATGAACACATTTTTCCCTACCCTGATATTTCTGCCGAAGTCGGTGTAGAACGGTGGAAGGAGATCGAATGTGTCATCGACTTCTGCTCCCGTTAACTTCGAGAATAAACTTCTAACCCTTTCAGCTTTATAGGATGAGCTATTTAATTCAAAGGTGATTTTTTGTGCTTCGTTAATGACCTCGCGGATTTTATAATATTCCGGATCATCCAGAGAAATCAGTTCACCTGATTTCTCACGTTCAAAGATATCCTTTGGATTCATTTTGTTAGACCTCTCTTTGATTTTAAGATTAGATCAATGGTAATCTTTGCAGCATATCGTTGACTTCATTCAGTTAGACAACTTGGTTCGTTGGGCGAATCAGGATTTCGCTTACCGCGACACTATCAGGTGTGCTAATGGCATAGGCTACAGCATCGGCGACGTCGCTAGACTTCAATCCAACCCCTTCAATTTTCCCGTTATTCTTCACCCATTCACGATTTTCAGGGTCGTTGATCGTTGTATACAGTTCAGTATCCACTAATCCTGGAGAGATAATTGTGCTGCGCAGATTGTTTTCGCGTTCTTCTTGACGCAATCCTTCCATAATGGCCCGGACTGCAAATTTTGTTCCACAATATACCGCTGAACCAGGATAGACGACATGTCCAGCTACAGAGTCAGTCGCAATGATATGGCCTGATTTTTGTTTTCTCATCACTGGCAAGACTGCAGCAATCCCATTTAGAACCCCCATAATGTTGATATCCAGCATCTGGCGCCACTCGTCAAAACGTGTTTCAGAAAGTGGCGCAGTGGGCATAACTCCAGCGTTGTTGTATAGGACATCTACACGGCCATACTTCTTAAGTGCCAGATCAATTACAGCCTGAACATCCTCCTTATTGGCTACATCTGCAACCACATATGAAATTTCAGCATTAGGAAGTGTTTCAACAAGCGCCCGTAACCTGTCTTCTCTGCGGGCAGCAATTACTAGCTTGGCTCCTTCTTGGGCAAGTTTCTTTGTCGTTGCCTCACCAATCCCACTGGAAGCCCCCATAATAACAACAACTTTTCCTTCAATCTTTGACATGATTATTTCCTCCCTTATAGTTGTATAGTTTAATTAATAGGACTTGCTGTTATCATTAGCTTGTCCGTAGACATCAGAAATAACGCTATCGATGCTTTACTTTTTTAACCTCCTCCTTTCGCGGGATGAAACACGTTGCATGCCTTTTGCAGCATAATAAGCAATACAGATACAGAGTCCCATCATTGCTAGATGATCGGCAAAAAACAAAACCGGAAATTGTTCGAATTCAAAGGAAATGAACATAGTTTTCAAAAAAAGATATGAGGTAATATCATGCCGTACAAAGGCATACACGCCATAGGCGGCAATCAATGCGGAGATGAACTGTAACATAACCTTACGGATAATGGACGGCCTAGTCATCCTAACTGCTTTGCGCATCATCAACAAAATCATGTTCCAATGCAGCCCGACATGTGCAGACATACAGATGAAGCCCCAATAGGAAGCAAGCATATGCAGTTCCCGTGCAAAGGACATTCCACCGCTTATGGGCAGAAAAGCAAAGACGTGACGTGACATCATGATGCCGCTAATCATCAGACCGATCATGCATACAAACACCGAAAAATTCACTATAGTTTGAAAGATACGAAAGGCCGTATATTTTCCTTTCCGCAAATTTCTGTACCATTTGATATTCAGCACATTGTGGGTAATAAACATCACAAACATTGCAGCTCCAATCCATTCATGCGCTGTCTGCCCGGTCAGGATGAAAGCCATTGAAACCGGCAGCAACAACGACATTATTAGATCAATTGATATTTTAACCATCGCTTTGGGTTTCATCATTTCTCCTTTATGCTTATCAGTTGGACAATCCAAGCTGCTGCAGCCAGTCGTTCACTTCTTGCTGTGCATCGCTGGCATCTCCGCCTCTGATAGCAAGGCCATCCAAGACGGTTGCCCCGGTCAACATTCTTGTTATCGTTTGGTCATTATTCGAAAATCGGCTGCCTTCATGGGTAGTAAAGGGAATTATAGTTTTACCCGCAAAGTCATATTCCTCCAGAAAGCTATAAACCGCCATTGGAAGATCGTACCACCAATTGGGAAAGCCAATAAAGACAATATCGTAATCCTCTATGTTGTCCACGTGAGCGCTCAGCTCCGGACGTGCATCCTCCTCCTTCTGCTGCTGACCCAAATCTACAACCGTGTCATAATCGGCTGGAAATTTATTTGCCGTAGCAATAAGGAACAGGTCTCCGCCTATCGCTTGCTGAATCATATCCGCAATAATTTCTGTATTTCCTGCAAGCACGCTGTCTTGGAGGTTTAGACTTGCACCGGTAACGGCGTCCACATTGGAATCGAAATCTGTATTTCCAACGCGGGAAAAGTATGCAATGAGTATTTTCTGCTCACCTGTAACGAGTGGGGTGGCATTGTTATCTTCAGCAGGAATGATACCAGCAGTACTGCTTGGTATGTTGATTGCCGCAGTACTTTCCTCAGAATCGTTATTTCCGCATGCTGCTAAGGAAAGAAAAAACAGAAATAGCAAGAAAAATACAAGTGCTTTTTTCATGTATGATTCTCCCGTCTGTGAATTACAGGAATGATCCCTGATTTATTGCCCTGGATTGATTTCACAACCTGCTCGAGTCTTTCTAACCCCGTTTGCAATAGCACTCTTGGACATGCAATGTTTATACGGATGAAACCCTCTCCTGTACCGCCATAGATGAGCCCTTCATTTATTCTTAAATGCCCTTCTTCCAACAGCTTCTTACTCAACTCAGTTGAAGGGATACCCAGACTCCGGCAATCGATCCAGATTAAATAAGTTGCCTCAGGGATCAGAACCCTTAAATCAGGCAATCTTTCTTTTATGAAAGAAAGGATGTAATCCCTGTTCCCTGCAAGATAAACCAGCAATTGATCTAACCATTCTTCTCCATAGTTATAAGCAGCAATTAAAGCTTCAATTCCAAAAACATTTGGTTCAATGGCCTCATTAACATTCAATGACCGGTTGATTTTACTTCTGAATTCTTCGTTTGCTGAAATAATATTGGATGTTTTAAGTCCGGCAAGATTGAAGGTTTTGCTAGGTGCCGTACATGTTATTGCGTTCATTAGAAATTCTTCACCCATTGAGGCAAAAGGAATGAACTCATAGTCTTTGTATACCAAATCTCTATGAATCTCATCAGACACAACCACTACGTTATGCCGTAAACATATTTCGGCTATGCGCTTCAGCTCCGCTCTGCTCCATACTCTTCCAACAGGATTGTGAGGATTACAGAGAATAAAAAGTTTAACTTTTTCATGGGAAGCCTTTTGTTCAAAATCATCAAAATCAATTTCATAGGTATCGCCATTGTACTTAAGTTCATTGATGACGACATCACAGCCGTTATTCGTTATAGAGGTATTGAAATAATTGTAAACTGGGGATTGAATCAATACTTGATCTCCAGCCTCTGTAAAGGCTTGAACGATCGCTGAAAGCGAGGGTATAACACCTATACTGACTTCGATCCATTCTTTATTAATTGTGAAATGATGCCGTTTCTCCCACCAGCGGACTTCAGCTTCATAGTAAGCACTTGGTATACTTGCATAACCAAAAATCCCATGCAGCGCTCGTTTTTCTAAGGCTTTAATAATCGGTTCTGCGGTTGTAAAGTCCATATCGGCTACCCACATCGGTAAAATATCCAATTGGTTATTCGTATCCCATTTCGCACTATTTGTATGTTTCCGGTTAATTATTTGGTCAAAATCATACTTCACATCACCGCCCCCCTTAGATTGATTCGATCGTAGAATTTGTTATGATTTGCAGGTTTGAGAGGTCTAGGTTCGGGTCGTCCAGCACCAATGTTCTAATCCCTTCTGCTTTTATGAAGCCGCTAATGGGATTCTTCACACTATCCACAGTGTTTATGATTTCAGCCTGAACGGTTGTATACTCAAAGCTCAAGTCGGTATTGATCATCTCACAGTTTTCTAAAATTAGGTTTTCCGCATAGCACAAGGGCTGTGTCCCGATAATTTTACAGTTCACAAGTCTCAGATTTTTGGAATACCAGCCTAAGTACTCTCCTTCGAGTATAGAATCATATACCGTGATGTCTTCTGTATTCCAAAGTGCATCTTTGGATAGGATCACACTATTCCTTATCACCCCTTGCTTCACATGCTGGAAGGAGTAATCCCCGTCTAATCTGAAGTTATTAATTTCAATTTTGCTGCCATGCAATAGCAAATAGTTGCCTTTGAATTCAGAATCAAGAATGCTCACATCCGAACAGTCCCACAGGGTTTCATTAGTATCCATAATTGTATTGACGATGTTGATATTGCTGGAATCTCTAAATATTTTGGGGGCATCCACTTTGCAGTTGTTCATAGCGACGCCATTTGTATACCAAATAGCTGCGCGGCTACCCTCAGAGAAATAGCTATCCCGAATTTCTATATCTTGATTATGCCAAAATGGATATTTACTTGAGAAACGACAACGAGACACGTGCACATTGCTACTTTCTTTAATTGCTGATTCTCCAGGCAGAAACCCGCTGTCTCTGATCTGCACATGGGATATCTTGAATAAAGGGCGTTCTCCCTCAAATGTTCCGTTTTCGATTAGTCTCATGATGTTGTATCCCCTCTTATACTTTATTTCTGAATATAATCGATATTGATCGATTAGACGACATGTGTATAATAATATATAGAATTATGCTGGTTACAATCGTTAAAATAACGATATCTGTCGATTAATTTACAAATCATTATAAAATGTCGATTATTTAAGAAAGTATGGTGAGTCTAACCATGTCAAAAGTAGATAGAAGAATACTCAAATCACAGGAAGCGATAAAGAAAGCAGTTATTGAACTGATGTCCGAAAAAAGTTTTGATAGCATTACCATTCAGGATATTTCCGATCGGGCAGATGTTCACCGGGCCACGATATATCTTCATTACACGGATAAATTCGATCTACTGGATAAGCTGATTGAAGAACGTATTAATGAAATGCGGGAAATGAACGAATATGTATGCGAAATGGATTGGCGGGAAGCTAATCTGGTCTACTTCGAATATTTTGAGCGAAATTATTTATTCTTTTCGACGATGTTAGCGAGTAAAGGAGCCCCTTCTTTTCGTACGCGGTTCCTTGAATTTCTAATTGAAGAATACAAGGCTGAGGTAGATGTAAACGAAGAAAAAAATCACGGATTGAATGAAGAGATTATGGGCTGCTTTATGGGAACCGCGTTCGTAGGTATCGTGGAATGGTGGATTTCGAAAGGAATGCCTTATTCGCCTGAAGTCATGGCAAGTCAAGTGGGGATCTTGTTAGAGAGAGTTGTATAAAAACGTTTAAGAAGATATATAACAAAACCCCGCTAACTGCTTACGCTGCTCCTCCGAAAGTTTTGCAGGTTGTCCGAGGGAATGATCCATATGAAAAAAAGGTACATCCATAACAGGAGTACCTTTTTTGGGTTCATTTTCATCTAAACAATCAGCATTTGATTTTTTCTGTGAGTCACAATTAATTTAAGATGATTAGTTGATGTCCTTCTCTCTCGCTCCTCTTATTACCTGAAAGGTTGTATTTGCTTCATGTACGCTTTGAATGCCCCGGCGATTTCTTTGAATTTCGTATGATGCAGGTAATGTGAGCCTTCCATCGGGATCATTTTTCCCTGTGCCGATTGTTTGACTTGTGCCTCATGCAGCGGAACCCACTGCTCATTGTTCTCGTTATTCGACTGGACGAAGAGAAGCACCGGCAAATCGTTAGGATAGGTAAGTTGTTCTCCATTTTTAAAATTGGTACCGAGATGTCTGAGCTCATCCAACATTGTTGGATTGGTCGCGACTTGATTCGAAATGAGACGCATTTGTTCTTTAGTATACTCATCGAAGGCAAGTGACTCATATGGATCTTTGCTCACCTTTTGGAGCAATCTCATCAGACCTGATTTTTGCATAAACTGCATGGATTTCAGAGGCAATTTGACATCCATGCCGGGCTGATTCGGAACACTGCTGTCGATGCCGACAAAAGCAAGAACCTCATCCGGGTAGCTGTTCACGTAGGACACTCCGTATAGTCCAGTGATGGAATGTCCCATAAGAACGTAACGGTCAATACCCAACTGCTGCACAGCTTCGTGAACTTCACTGACGATATTCTCTGTTGTTCTTGCCTTCTCAGTTTCGTCGCTCAACCCGTATCCGAACGGCTCAATCGCTACGACTTTGTATTCGGGAGACAATTCATCGATCAGCAATTTGAAATCAAGCACTGGCGACGGAGTTCCTTGTCCAGGAAGAAGGACGATTGTCTGTTCGCCGCTGCCTTGAATAAACACATTCATTTTTTTACCATCTACATTGACATACTGGCCGTACGGTTCGATTTTCTTTTTCTCGACCCCGTTACTGATCACATTAACGATGAACAAGATGCCCATGAACAGCACAAGCGCCCCGAGAAGACCTCCTATTATTTTCAACCATAGTTTCTGTTTTTTGCGGATTCTGTTCCCTGTCTTGATTTCCACCGTTCCTGTCACGTTCATCTTCTCCTGTCTTTATATCTGTAGAGCCGCGCTAGCGACATATTCAAAGTGTAATCAACCAAGATGTCCCCTTCGTGACGGCAATATGAACGGAGTATGAACAGGCACAGAAAGAACGTTATCATGACAGCCAAACCTGTGAAACCCTTCTCATGTCCTGCATAGCAATAAACCGAAATATATAACTAA
>NZ_JBOFBG010000038.1:0-70728 GCF_051594305.1 Paenibacillus sp. IHBB 3054
TCAAATTTGGTTTTCCAATGGCTTATACAGCTACGATGCTGGCCTGGTCGGTCTATGAATACAAGGATGGTTACGTGCAGTCCGGCCAGTTGGATGAGATTCTGGATAATATCCGCTGGGCTACCGACTATTTTGTCAAAGCCCATACAGCTCCAAATGAGCTATGGGGACAGGTAGGGAACGGAACGGCCGACCATAATTGGTGGGGAGCAGCGGAAGTGATGCAAATGCAGCGGCCCTCCTACAAAATTGATGCAACTCATCCCGGCTCTGATCTGGCGGCAGAAACCGCAGCGGCGCTGGCTTCGGCATCGATTATCTTCCGGGATTCGGATGCTGTCTATGCGGACAAGCTGTTACTGCATGCCAAACAGCTGTATCAATTTGCGGACACTTACCGCGGCGCCTATTCGGACAGTATTACCGACGTCAAGCAGTATTACAATTCATGGAGCGGTTATGCCGATGAATTGAGCTGGGGCGGTGTATGGCTCTATTTGGCGACCGGTGAGCAGACGTACTTGGATAAGGCAGTAGCCGCAAGCAGTCTGTGGGGAACGAACCAATCGGGATTATGGGGTTACCAGTGGACACAATCCTGGGATGACAAGCATTACGGTGCGCAGCTGCTGCTGTCACGGATTACCGGGGATGCTAAGTTCATTCAATCTACGGAACGCAACATGCAGTATTGGACAACTGGCGTAGGCGGGACTAGCGACCGGGTCGCCTATACACCTGGAGGATTGGCACATCTGGATCAGTGGGGAGCCCTGAGATATGCCGCCAACCAGGCATTTTTGGCGTTTGTTTACGCGGACTGGGTAAGCGACCCTGTCAAAGGCGAAACGGCCCGTTCTTTCGCGGAACGGCAGATTACGTATATGCTGGGCGACAACCCGCGGAACAGCAGCTATGTGATCGGATATGGCAACAATTCGCCGCAGCATCCGCATCACCGGACCTCACATGGTTCATGGAGCGACAGCCAGTCTACTCCGGCAGATCATCGTCACGTTTTATACGGAGCGCTGGTCGGGGGTCCATCCAAGACGGACACGTATACTGATTCGATCAACGACTATGTCTCGAATGAAGTGGCAACCGACTACAATTCCGCCTTTACAGGGGCGCTGGCCAAAATGATGCTGCTCCACGGGCAAGGGCAGCAGCCGCAACCACAGTTTCCTGCGGCAGAGACCCCTGAGGATGAAATGTTCGTCGAGGCTTCCGTAAATGCCAGCGGCAGCAATTTTGTAGAGATCCGGGCGCTGCTCAACAACCGTTCCGGCTGGCCGGCACGGGTCAGCAAGTCGATGTCCTTCCATTATTATCTGGACCTCAGCGAAGCAATTGCCGAAGGGTACGGTCCGGAGGATATTACGGTCACTGCCGGTGGCTACAACCAGGGAGCAACGGTATCCGCACTTCAGCCTTATGATGAAGAACATCATATTTATTACACCAAGGTTGATTTTACCGGCACTGCGATCTATCCGGGCGGTCAATCCGCTTACCGGAAGGAAGTCCAGTTCCGGATTGCCGCTCCGCTCAACACGCTCTTTTGGGACAATACAAATGACTATTCATTCAAAGGCGTGGCAACGGGAGGAGCGCTTCCGGTAAAAACGGCGTATATACCGGTATACGACGCCGGGGTGCTTGTGTTCGGTGAACTGCCTCCCGGAGGCGGACATCCGGGTGAACCGAATGTGCCCGCAAGGCCTTCCGGTGTAGCGGCTGTTGCTGAGAACGCCAGCGTAAAACTGTCATGGAACACAGTCAGCGGGGCAACGGACTATACAGTTAAACGGGCTGTAACGAGTGGCGGGCCTTACACTGTAGTTGCAAGCACAACAGGGGCTGTGTACTCCGACAACGGGCTGGTTAATGGTACTACCTATTATTATGTAATCACCGCCTCGAACAGTGTTGGCGAGAGTACGCCATCTCTGCAGGTTAGTGCCCAGCCGCGTGAAACACCTATTCCGGCAAAAGGTGATTTAAGGGTGGAATACCGTACTAATGACAACAATCCCGGGGACGGACAGATGCGCCCGCAATTCCGGATTGTGAACACGGGAACTGCTGCGGTACCGCTGAGTGGTCTTAAGCTCCGCTACTATTTTACCGTGGACGGAGACAAAACCCAGCAATTCCACTGCGATTATGCCGTTGTCGGCAGCGGAAATGTAAGCGGTTCCTTTTCAAGACTTAATCCGGCCCTAACCGGAGCGGACTACTATCTGGAGATCACTTTTGCTGAAGGTGCCGGAAGCCTTGCTCCCGGAGGGAACAGCGGAGAAATTCAGGTGCGCACCAATAAAGAGGACTGGACGAATTATAGCGAGGGCAATGACTATTCCTACAGTGGAACGCAGCTTGCCTTCGCCGAATGGGAAAAGGTGACACTATATCGTGACGGAACACTTGTGTGGGGTTTAGAACCATAATTTATCTACAGAGAGGGAGCTAGCCAAAATGATGAAATTGAGCTTAAGCAAGAAGCCTATTTCCGCTATAATGGCCTCGATTCTGTTTCTCTCACTCATAACCGGATTGTTTACTGGTAGCCCCGGAACTGCAAAGGCAGCTTCGGCGGAGGAGACCCGATTTCTGCAATTATATGCTCAGCTAAAGGATCCGGCGAACGGCTATTTCTCGGCTGAAGGCATTCCCTACCATGCGGTAGAGACATTGATGAGCGAAGCGCCTGATTACGGGCATATGACCACCTCGGAAGCTTACAGCTACTGGATGTGGCTCGAGGTGCTGTATGGCCATCATACTGGCGACTGGAGCAAGCTGGAAACGGCTTGGGACAACATGGAGAAATACATTATCCCTGTTAATGAAGGCGACGGCAAGCAGGAGCAGCCGACGATGAGTTATTACAATGCGAACAGCCCGGCTACCTACGCTTCCGAGCATGCGCAGCCGGATCAGTATCCAAGCCAGCTTAGCGGAAAGTACACGGCAGGCAAAGACCCGCTTGATTCCGAACTGAAAGCAAGCTATGGCAACAACCAGACCTATCTTATGCATTGGCTGGTGGATGTGGACAACTGGTACGGCTTCGGCAACTTGCTGAATCCTACACATACAGCCGCTTATGTAAATACATTCCAGAGGGGCGAACAGGAATCGGTGTGGGAAGCTGTCCCGCATCCGTCCCAGGACGACAAATCATTCGGCAAGACAGGTGAGGGCTTTATGAGCCTGTTCACTAAAGAAAGCAATGCGCCTGCAGCACAGTGGCGTTATACCAATGCTACCGACGCAGATGCACGTGCAGTTCAGGCTATGTACTGGGCCCAGGAGCTTGGCTATAATAATTCAGTTTATCTGAATAAAGCCAAGAAAATGGGGGATTATCTCCGTTACGGCATGTACGACAAGTATTTCCAAAAGGTCGGCAGCGCAGCTGACGGCACACCGGAAGCGGGAACCGGTAAGGATTCCAACCAATACCTGCTTGCCTGGTATACCGCTTGGGGCGGCGGGCTTGGTTCAACCGGCAATTGGGCCTGGAGAATCGGCGCCAGCCATGCGCATCAGGGTTACCAGAATGTCGTGGCAGCCTATGCGCTTTCCAATCCGGACGGCGGTCTGGTTCCGGCATCAGCAACAGCAGGGCAGGACTGGAGCAATTCGCTGAAGCGCCAGCTGGAGTTCTACACCTGGCTGCAATCTGCCGAAGGCGCGATTGCCGGCGGAGCAACGAACAGTTACGACGGTGCTTATAAGGCTTATCCTGCCGGCACAAGCACCTTCTACGGCATGGCATATGATGACGCGCCTGTCTACCATGATCCGCCGTCCAACAACTGGTTCGGAATGCAGGCCTGGAGTGTTGAACGTGTGGCCGAGCTGTATTACATTCTGGCTGCAAGCGGCGACACAACCTCCGAGAACTTCCAGATGGCCAAGCAGGTGGTGGAGAACTGGGTGGACTGGTCCACGGACTATGCCTTTGCAGGCAGCCGGCCGGTTACGGATGCAGAGGGCTATTATCTGGACAGCCAGGGCAACCGCATTCTTGGCGGTGATAATCCCCAAGTGGCTACAGTTGCTGCTCCGGGAGAATTCTGGATTCCGGGCAATGTGGAATGGCAGGGGAAACCGGATACCTGGACCAGTTTTGCAAGCAGTGACGGCAACAGCAATTTAAAGTCAGTCACCAAGAGCCCGAGCCAGGATACCGGTGTACTCGGCAGCTATATCAAAGCGCTCACCTTCTTTGCCGCAGGTACTGAGGCAGAAAACGGCAGTTATACCGCGCTTGGCGGGAAGGCTCAGCAGCTGGCTAAATCCTTGCTGGATACAGCCTGGGGATATAATGATGGTGTCGGAATAGCAACTAAGGAGAGCCGTGGCGATTATGCCCGTTACTTCACCAAGGAGGTCTATTTCCCAAGCGGCTGGACGGGTACCTTTGGACAAGGCAATACGATTCCGGGAACAGCGACAGTACCTTCCGATCCTGCCAAAGGCGGAAACGGTGTCTACGCCAGCTATACTGACATCCGGCCGGATATTGTGAATGATCCCGATTGGCAGTACCTGCTTAACAAATATAATTCGTCATATAATACGGCCACTAAGCAATGGGAGAATGGAGCCCCTGAATTTACGTATCACCGCTTCTGGTCCCAAGTGGATATGGCCACGGCCTATGCCGAATATGACAGGTTAATCAACAACAGCAGCGGTCCGGTCGAGCCCGTTGCCCCGAAAGCGCCCTCCAAACCGGCTGTTGTTGCCGGCGACGGTGTTGTACAGCTTAGCTGGAACAATGTAACTGCTGCCGACAATTATACGGTTAAGCGGGCCACTGTCAGCGGAGGTCCTTACAGCGATGTATCAGTAGTTACCCAGGCCACTTACAGCGATATCTCTGTAGTCAATGGAACGACCTACTTTTATGTTGTCAGTGCGGCTAACAAAGTAGGAACAAGCCCGAATTCACCCGAGGTCAGCGCCAAGCCAGCAGCGGTTCCTGAGCCGCCTGTGGGGGATCTGATCGTGCAGTATCGGACCAATGATACGAATCCGGGCGATGCCCAGTTCCGTCCGCAGCTGCGGATTGTGAACAGCGGGGACACTTCGGTTGCACTTAAGGATGTAAAGCTGCGCTACTACTACACGGTAGACGGCGAGAAGGCGCAGCAGTTCAATGTAGACTATGCCGCTATAGGCAGCGGCAATGTGCAGGGAACATTCGTGAAGCTGACTCCCTCTGTGACAGAGGCAGATTATTATGTGGAGATCTCCTTCACTGCGGGTGCGGGCAGCCTAGCTCCCGGAGCCAACACCGGTGAAATTCAGCTGCGGATCAACAAAACCGATTGGAGCAATTATAACGAGATCGGCGATTATTCTTACGACCCGGCCAAAACCTCGTTCACTGACTGGGCACGTGTACCGCTCTACCTGAATGGAACGCTGGTCTGGGGATTAGAGCCTTAAAAGTGCAGTAGAAGGTAAAATGAAAAGCCGCAAATCCCCAATACTCCGGGACATTTGCGGCTTTGTTATTAATATCACATTTCATGTACGAAACTGTGAAAATATATGACAAAAAAATCTAATCGATGAGTCGAATTTTGTCGTATTTGTCATGTTACTTAACACAACAAAATTTTTTATGGAAAAATCATTGATAATTTACCATAAGTCAATTAGAATAAACTCTAACATTCAGGGATTAATTCCAATATAATCCTAAAAGGCAATTCGCAGTTGATAGATAGGGTTACTGTATATCACATAGGTGCTCCTTGCTAAAAAAATCCTAGTGTTAGGGTGATGAACTTGAGTGAAGATTTGCTGCGTATTGAGAATTTAACGACATCCTTCAAGATTGCAGACGAATATTACGCTGCGGTTGATGATGTGACGCTCACGGTGAAGAAGAACGAAATCCTCGCCATCGTAGGAGAATCCGGATCAGGCAAAAGTGCGTTGGCTTTCTCAATAATAGGGCTGCACACCAAAGCAAAAATTGATGGACATGTGTATTACAAAGGTCAGGATATTGTCAAAATGTCCCCAGGCATGCTGAATAAGGTCCGCGGCAAGGAAATGTCGATGATTTTCCAGGACCCCTTGGCTGCACTAAATCCGCTTATGATTATCGGACGGCAGATTGAAGAGGTACTTCTCCTTCATGATTCCGGCCTCTCCAAGAAACAAAGAAAAGCAAAGGTCATCGATTTGTTGACCAAGGTTGGAATTCCCCGTCCCGAGCATACATATCAGCAATACCCTTATGAATTATCCGGCGGAATGCGGCAGCGGGTGGTTATTGCCATCGCAATCGCCAACGGACCACAGCTGCTAATCGCCGATGAACCAACAACCGCACTGGATGTAACGATTCAACTGCAAATTCTTGAACTGATCAAGAAGCTCAAAAATGATATGCAAGCGGGAATTATCCTCATTACCCATGATCTGGGCGTAGTCAGTGAAATGGCAGATCGCGTGGCTGTTATGTACGCCGGGCAAATTGTCGAAATTGCTGATATTTATACGCTGACCTCCAACCCGCAGCATCCTTATACAAGATCTTTATTTAATTCGATACCTACGGTCAAGGAAGCGAAGTCCAGACTGCATGTGATTCAGGGAATCGTCCCGTCGCTCAAAAACTTGCCGCGTACGGGCTGCCGTTTCTCTGCCAGAACCCCATGGATTGATGAATCAGCCCATGAGGAGAATCCACAGCTGCACGAAATCGCTCCGGGTCATTTGGTCCGCTGCACCTGCTACAGACATTTTCATTTCCCCGAGAGCGTTGAGGAGGCTGACAGCCATGGCACTGCTTGAAGTTAAGGATTTACAGGTTCATTTCCCGATTAGAGGTGGCATATTCAGCAGAGCGGTCGGTGAGGTAAAGGCGGTCGACCGGGTCAATTTCACCATTGAGGCCGGGCAGACTTACGGATTAGTCGGTGAATCCGGCTCAGGTAAGACAACGACAGGAAGAGCGATTATCGGGCTGAACGAGATTACGGGCGGCAGCATTCTTTTTGAAGGCGCCGATTTAGCCCTGAAGAACTCACGCAAGCTGAACAATGTCCGCCGCGACGTTCAAATGATCTTTCAGGATCCCTATTCATCGCTCAATCCCAAGAAGCGTGTGCTCGACATCATCGCTGAGCCGCTGCGTAATTTCGACAAACAGTCCCCCCAGGAAGAGAAACGGAGGGTTCAGGAGCTGCTGGAGCAGGTCGGCCTGAGTCCGGACAACATTTATAAATATCCGCATGAATTTTCCGGCGGACAGCGTCAGCGGATCGGAATCGCCAGGGCGATTGCGCTGAAGCCCAAGCTGATCATCGCCGACGAGCCGGTGTCCGCGCTGGATGTCTCGGTTCAGGCACAAGTGCTTAACTTTTTACAGGACATCCAAAAGGAATTGAATTTAACCTACCTATTTATCAGTCACGATCTCGGAATCATCAGACATATGTGCGATCATATCGGCATTATGTACAAGGGACGTCATGTTGAGCAGGGGACACCTAAGGATATTTTTGACAATCCGCGACATATTTATACGAAACGTCTGATTGCCGCAATCCCGGACATTGACCCATTGCAGCGTAACGAACGGACCCGGTTCCGCAAGTCCGTAAGTGAGGAGTACGAGGGAGCCTACCGGAATTATTTTGACAATGACGGTTTAGCTTATCCTTTACAACCCATTTCCGATACCCATTTGGTGGCCATGCCCGAGAAAGGTTGAGACGTATGTGGAAGATTATTGCACGAAGAATATTGATTATGATCCCTCAAGTATTTCTGCTCAGCATTCTGGTATTTCTTATGGCCAAAGCCATGCCCGGAGATGCGCTCACCGGTATGCTCGATCCGAACATTGATCCGGCCGCCATTGAAGCGATGCGGGAACGGCTCGGCCTGAATGATCCGTGGTACATCCAGTATTGGGATTGGATCACTAATGCCCTGCAGGGAGACATGGGCCAGTCCTTCCGCTTTAAAATGCCGGTAACTGAGCTGATTGGCCAGCGGCTGATGAACACGGTGTGGTTATCTGTGACGACTCTGGTCATTACCTATTTAATTGCAATACCGCTCGGCATCATTAGCGGACGTTTCAATGACACCTGGGGCGACCGGTTGATTACAGGATATACCTATGTCGGTTTTGCGGCCCCCTTGTTTATCGTAGCCTTGGTTATGCTCTGGATGTTTGGTTTCTACTTTCATTGGTTCCCTACCGGAGGAAGCGTATCACCGGGCGAGGTCCCCGGGACGATGAGTTACATTCTGAGCAAGTTATATCATTTGCTGCTTCCGGCCATATCCATCGCGCTGATTACTACCGTCGGGACGGTCCAATATCTGCGGAACGAAATCATTGATACAAAGCAGAAGGATTTTATCCTTACGGCAAGAGCAAAAGGCGCCTCGGAATCACGGGTGTACAACCGCCACATCTTACGCAACTCCCTCCTGCCGATTGCCGCTTTTTTCGGGTATGAGCTTACGGGATTGATTGGCGGTACCATCTTTGTAGAGAGTATTTTCAGCTATCCCGGCATGGGCCAGTTGTTCCTGAGCTCCATCGTTATCCGTGATTTCACCGTTGTAACGGCACTTGTGCTGCTGTATGGGATTGCTCAAATCATCGGATCCCTGCTCTCGGACATCATATTAGGCATTGTTGATCCCCGTATCCGGATTAAATAATGATCAGAACTTGTTGAGGTGAATGTAATGGCAAAATCAAGCGCTGAGCTGTCGCTCCCGCAGGATATGGAGAAGAGCCCATCCGGATGGAGAATCCTCTGGAAGGAAATTTTCAGAGATAAACTGGCTTTGGTCTCCCTGATTTTTCTAGGTGTAGTTGTATGCGGAGTATTTGGCATCGCCCTGTTTCTGGATCAAAAGCAGATTGTAACCGTCGATCTGTTCGCCTTATATGAGAAGCCTTCGGCTAAATTCTGGCTGGGCACCGATTACGGCGGACGCGATGTGTTCGGCCAGCTCATTATCGGTACGCGCAACTCGCTGAGTATCGGTATTATGGTCACTCTGATGACGGGTGTTATCGGTATTCTGGTAGGTCTGATCTCCGGCTATTTCGGTGGATTCGTCGATAATATCTTTATGCGTTTCGTGGATTTCTTTATGATCCTGCCGATGCTGATGATTGTCATCGCGTTTGTTACGGCGGTTCCCAAATATAATACCTTGTCCTTTTCACTGATCATGACGGCATTTCTATGGATGGGCATCGCGAGGCTAATACGCTCGAAGACACTGCAGGAGAGGGAACTGGAATACGTCCAGGCCTCAAGAACGCTGGGCTCCTCCCATCTTAAGATTATGTTCAACCAGGTACTGCCGAACTTAAGCTCCATCATTATCGTTACGATGACGCTGAATTTGGCCGCCAACATCGGCCTGGAGTCGGGACTCTCGTTTCTCGGCTTCGGTTTTCCTGAAAGCACGCCTAGTCTGGGGACGCTGGTCAGCTATGCCCGAAATCCGCAGACGCTGCAATCGAGATGGTGGATATGGTTACCCGCATCACTGCTGATCCTGGTATTGATGTTGAGTATAAATAATGTCGGTCAGGCGCTTAAGCGTGCGACGGATGCAAGACAAAGAAAAGGATAATAAGGGAGGAAGAAACAAGAATGAGAAAAAGAAACTCTGGCAAGACCATGCTCTTCACATTGATGCTTGTCCTGACGCTTGCGGTTACGGCCTGCGGCTCAGGCAACAACGAAGCGGCTGAGCCTTCGGCAACAGCCAAGACAGATGCAGCTGCTACAACTGCTCCAACTGCAGCACCGGCAGCAGAAGACGGGCTGTACAACATCGCAGATTTCAGCAATGTTAAGACGAACCAGGGTGAAGCCATTGAAGGCGGCACACTCAACTTTGGCCTTGTATCCGATACTCCCTTTGAAGGAACTTTGAACTACAATTTCTCCTCCGGTGTTCCGGATTCTCAGGTGCTGGACTGGTTTGACGAAGGCTTGCTGACCTGGGATAAGAACTATGTGTATACCAATGACGGGGCGGCTACCTATGAAGTCTCTGAAGATGGACGTACCTTCACTTTTACCATCCATGACAATGTAAACTGGCATGACGGCAAGCCTGTTACTGCCGAAGATTGGCTGTTTGCCCATGAAGTTATTGGTAATCCGGCCTATGATGGCCCTCGTTACGGCTCTGATTTCACTAATATTGTAGGTATGGAAGACTACCATGCCGGCAAATCAAAGACCATTTCCGGAATCAAAGTACTTAGTGAGAAAAAACTGGAAATCACTTATGTGAAATCCACTCCATCCCTGCTGACAGGAAGTATCTGGATTTATCCGCTGGCTAAACATATTTTCGGAAATATGGATGTAGCCAAAATTTCCGCTTCCCCTGAGGTCCGTCAAAAACCAATTGGTTTCGGTCCATTTAAAGTAGAAAGCATTGTACCTGGTGAATCCGTAGTATTTGTCAAGAATGACGACTACTGGCGCGGCGCTCCGAAGCTGGATAAGGTTGTCCTGAAAGTAATTCCACCGACTACGGTTGTGCAGGAGCTGAAAGCCGGAAATATCGATTTGGTCGACAGCTTCCCGATTGACCAGTTCCCTGATAACTCTAAATTGTCCAACGTTGAATACCTTGGAGCAATTGACCGTGCCTATACTTACATTGGCTTCAAGCTTGGCAAATGGGACGCAACCAAAAAAGTGGTTGCTCCAGATCCGAAGGCGAAGATGGGCAATGTAGCTCTGCGTAAGGCGATGTGGCAGGCGGTTGATAATGATGCTGTAGGCAAGAAATTCTATCATGGTCTGCGCTGGAACGCGACTACGCTGATTCCGCCATCCCATCCCGAATTCCATGATGACAGCAATCCTGGGGTAACGTTTGATCAGGAAGCAGCAAAGAAAACACTGGATGATGCAGGCTATAAACTTAACGGAGAATTCCGTACCAATCCGGACGGCACACCGCTGACGATCAATTTCATCTCCATGACAGGTTCGGATATCGCTGAGCCGCTGGCCCAATATTATGTGCAGTCGTGGAAAGCCATCGGTCTGAATGTAACGCTGGAAATGGTGGAGTTCAACACCTTCTATGACCGCGTAGGTTCCAATGGTGAAGATGATCCTTCTGTTGATGTATACCAAGGCGCTTGGACAGTCGGTATCGACGTGGATCCACAAGGACTGTATGGCCGCGACGCTATCTACAACTTCCCGCGTTACGCAAGTGAAGAAAGCGACCGCCTAATGAAAGAAGGCGTATCGGAAGCAGCATTTGATGTAGCGAAGCGCAAAGAAATCTACAAAGAGTGGCAGCAGCTGATGGTTGACGAGATTCCTGTATTCCCAACCCTTTATCGTGCAGAACTCGTTCCGGTTAATAACCGCGTTCTGAATTACGCTATTGGCGATGGAACGGGTATTTACAAAAATGAGCTTGCACTGTCCGCCGACAAGGGGATTGCTGCACAGTAATTTTCGGGGATTTAGCAACCTGTAATTCAAAACCTCCTTGCGGCTTTTACAGTCGCAAGGAGGTTTTTGTATACACATATGGCTAAACGCTATCGCTTTAGCCATATAGAAACGGCTGCCGACCTTGGTATGGTCAGCAGCCGTTTTTAGGTGCGTTCATTCGGTTCTTATTGCTGCGGCTGCGGTACTACCTTCTCTGCAGCTTCAATCGTGCCTCCGCCAAGGCATTCCTCGTCCAGATAGAAGACAACAGCTTGGCCCGGCGTGATCGCCTTTTGCGGCACATCGAAGGCAACATGCACGGTACCGTCTTCCTGTGCTGTCAGTGTTACGCCCTGATCAGGCTGGCGGTAGCGGAACTTGGCGGTGCACTTCAGCGGTGCATCCGTAAGGGTAAGGCCGTCTATCCAGTTGACCCCGGAGGCGATCAGACTGGTGGAGTAGAGGCTGTGGTGCTTGTCCCCTTGGACTACATACAGGATGTTGCGGTCCAGATCCTTCTCAGCCACAAACCACGGCTCACCATTGCCGGAGCCGCCAATTCCCAGCCCCTGGCGCTGGCCCAGCGTATAGTACATCAGGCCCTCGTGGCGGCCCTTCACCTCGCCTGTGGCGATATCGACCATGTCTCCGGACTGGGCAGGCAGATACTGGCTTAAGAATTCACGGAAGTTACGCTCACCGATGAAGCAGACGCCGGTGCTGTCTTTTTTCTTAGCTGTGTACAATCCGGCTTCCTCGGCGATTCTCCGTACTTCAGGTTTTGGCAGATGTCCGATCGGGAACATCGCTTTGGAAAGCTGGTACTGGCTCAGCGCGTTCAGGAAGTAGGTCTGGTCTTTATTGCTGTCCACGCCGCGCAGCAGCTTGAACTTGCCGTCTTCTTGAATGACCCGTGCATAATGCCCGGTAGCCACGTAATCGGCGCCCAGTTGTAGTGCCTTATTCAGGAATTCTCCGAATTTGATCTCGCGGTTGCACATCACATCCGGATTTGGTGTGCGTCCGGCCTTATATTCATCGAGGAAATAGGAAAAGACTTTATCAAAGTACTCCTTCTCGAAGTTAACGGTATAGTAAGGAATATCGATCTGCTCACACACGCGGCGGACATCCTCTGCGTCAGTCTCGGCCGTGCATACGCCAAACTCATCGGTGTCGTCCCAGTTCTTCATGAAGATACCGATGACGTCATAGCCCTGCTGCTTCAGCAGAAGTGCCGTAACGGAGGAATCGACCCCTCCGGACATGCCGACGACGACACGTGTGTCCTGGTTTGCCTTTGTCATCGTAATCACCATTTTCTATGCAAAAAATACCGGTTATGATACAAACACCCGGCTCATTTTGTATTATAACACACCTGTCCAGCTTAAACTGCCCGTGAGGACGGGAAAATACAGCAGAAAAGACGTTAAAATTGACAATTTGTCCACCACTGGCGAACATTCATGTGAAAAGTTACGTTTTTGGCTCCAAATATGTCCATAAATATGATAACATAAGCTGAGAGCAAACATCGGAATACCTTGATATGACATATCTCATGTCGTAACAATGGATTATGATTCTATCAGCAACTAAACCGAAAGAGGTGCCCCTTGAAGATATCGACAAAAGGACGTTACGGATTAACCATTATGATGGAGCTTGCCCTGAAATTTGGCGAAGGTCCAACCTCACTTAAAAGCATCGCCGAGAAAAACGGACTATCCGAGCATTACCTGGAACAGCTCATTGCCCCACTGCGCAACGCAGGGCTTGTGAAGAGCATTCGTGGTGCTTACGGCGGCTATATCCTTTCACGCGAATCCATCACCATTACAGCCGGCGATATTATCCGTGTGCTGGAAGGCCCCATATCGCCAGTTGATTTTACAGAAGAAGATGATCCGGCAAAACGCGACCTCTGGTTGCGCATCCGCGACAGCATTGCCGATGTGCTGGATTCCACCACATTGTCCGACTTAATCAACTATAAGGAAGAAAGCAAGGCTGACAACTATATGTTTTATATCTAACAGGAACTAAAATTCCGTTGATTTCAAAGGGATTTTTGAAAAACGTTACCCACAAATTACCCACACTTTATTGATTAATAGCCCATTCAAAGTCGTCTGCGATTTCAAATTGACGCTGCTTTGTAACGTGGAGATAGATCAGTTCAGTTACCTTAGAGTTACTCTTATGCCCAATGCGAGCCTGAATTTCTGGCAGACCTACGCGCGGATTAGATGCGAGAAGCGAGACATGAGTGTGACGCAGACTGTGCGGTGTAAGATTAGGTGGAAGCCCGGCCATCTCAAGTACCGCACTCATAATTTTTCCAACACCGGTGACCGCGATTGGATAACCTGGTAAGGATGGACACCAGAACAAAAAATCATCATTCGGGTTGAAAAACTTCGCGGACAAGCGTTCTTCTTGCTGCCACTCTTTCAGTAGCTCAAGTGCCTTAGCTACGGTGTCTCCGAAACTTATCACTCGTTCACTTTGATCATTTTTTGGCGGAATGAAAGAGTAGTTTCGTACACTTGAACCGTATAGCTGTTTGTTTACATCAATTGTTCTTTTCTTCATATCAATGTCTTCCCATTGGAGACCGGCTGCTTCGCTGATTCTCAGGCCCGTGTAGGCTAAGACAACGAACAAAGCCCATATGTTGGTCGTGAGAACAAATTTGCTCAACTGCATAAAAGCTTTTAATTCGTTCTTCTCAAGAAATTTGGGAAGGACTTGTTTTTTTTCTCCCCTCTTTCTCTCCACTTTCTTTTCTTTGGGAATAACGGCATCGTTAGTTGGATCAGATTCTATAAGTCCGTTTCTTTTGGCGTGCTCGAATATAAGTGAAGCTGCAGTATGAATTGTCGTGATCGTACTGCGGCTTTTTCCATTTGACTTCAAATTGTATAGGAAGTCCTGATATTGACTCGGTGTCAATTCATTCAAGGCAAGCCCTCCAAACTCCGCCAAGACAACTTTCATTCCGTATTGCCTGCTCTTTATTGTGTTGCCCGTCGGCTCACGCTCCAGAATGTACTGCTTTAACCATGTCTTACTCCAAGCGCTTAAGGTGAGGACTTCCATATGCTTCAGCTTTTTTTGAACCTTCTGAGCTTGAATCAAGATTCCAAAGTCAACGGCTTCCTGAATAGTATCGAAGCGCGGAGACTCTTTCATTTTACTACTTTTAATCTCCTTCCCATTAACAATCTTTGTAGTAGGTACTCTGTAACGGTAAGTGTACTTTCCATCGCGTTCGCGGATACTCTTCGGAAACTTATTTACCTTTTTCATCCAACAACCCCCTTTAATCAAACATATGTTCTTGTTTCGGGTATATTTAATCAACCTTTCGGCTGGAAAGCGCGGAGGCTACTAGAAAAATTTATGTAGTTCGAAAGGAACGGAGCAACGGTGTAAATAGGTTTCCCTACTTTCGTCTGGATCAGGAATAACCCCATGTGTCAGTAAAGCGATGGCAAACCTATTTGCCTGCGTCTCAAATTTTCCGGCATGAAAAAAAGAATGTTCGTCTAAAAAAAATCGATTGATACCTTTATGCAAGCGTGCATGACCTAATTCATGAGCACAAATGAATCTTTCCCAAGACTCATCCAAGTCCTCATGAATTATGATATACCTCCGCCATAATTTCTTAATATAAATTCCACGCGTACCCCTGCCGAGATCTTTGTACCAGATCTCGATATTTAGGTGTTCGGCGATTTCAAACGGATCATTTGTTCCAAACTTTTGTACAAGACCCTTCACTATTTGTTGCAATTGGCTGCACCACCTCGATTATTCATCAATGGGTTTTCGTCTGTTTTTCTTTTTCGCATCCCAGAAGACTGCTTCTACTACACGAAGGATTTTTTCGCGGTCCTCCTTGTCCATAGGTAACCCGTCGAACATTAACTCTCCATCCTCTTCAAGCATTTTTCGAAAATCCCGTTTATCTTTTGAAGTGGCCCATCCGGGAATCGGTGCGCTATGTCCAAGTAGCTCATTTGGATCAACCTCAAAAAAATCAGCTATCTTGATGATCATTGGTGTTCTGGGATTCGCAATATCCTGCTCCCATGAATTGTAACGAGCACGCTGTATACCTAATCTTTCAGCGACTTCATACTGGCTTAATCCTGTTCTTTCTCTTAATTCAATCAGTTTTTTACCGATCGCCAAGTGGTTCGCCTCCAAAAAATAAATTATCCATTTCTCCCTTGACGGATAATTAAATTATCCGTATAATCAAATTACCGAAAGGAGGTACAGCCTGAATGAAAAAGAAACGCGTACGATTCACTGAGCTCCGTAAGCAAAAGGGTACTCAGGCAAAAGTCGCAGAAGCTAACAACATTTCCAACGTTTACTTGCGTATGATTGAAAATGGAACATTCACTCCGGGAAGAGACTTGATGTTCCGACTCGCGAATTATTTCGAAGAGCCCGCTGAATCTTTGTTTCCTGACTTCTTTGAAAAGCTAGAAGTGTAACAAAGCGATAATTAAATTATCTGTCTTTGATTATAGATAATTAAATTATCACGGTCAATATTTAATTTTTTATTTATTTAAATTGGATAATTAAATTATCCAAAATTGAGGTGATTATAAATGCTTAACATAGATTCATTAAGACCAACTCTGGATGTTTTAGATGCCGCTGATTACTTGAAGGTTAGTAAGTACACGATTATTAACCGGATAAAGGAGGGAAAGCTCAATGCTTATAAGCAAGGAAAGCATTGGAAAATCAAACGGGAGTGGCTTTTGGAATACGAAGAAAGCCTTGTATCAGGTAATGAATGGAGTACGCATCAAAAAGATACGAAACAAGCTTAGGAGGTGGCTTGTGTAATGAAAGAAATAGAATTCATCGATGTCATGAAAGACTGCTTTAATCGTGGGTGTACTCCAGAACAATTGCAAGATTTCATCGACCGATGCCGCCGTCAGCATATGGACAACTTGGGAATGCTCCGAATCATAGATGATCTGGAGGTAAGATATATAACCTCTATGGATTTACCGGAAGGAGTGACAACATGAATCAACTGCAGATAATCAACAAAAGCGGCCGGCTGCTTGTAGATAGTCGGGACGTAGCTGAAATGGTTGATAGACCTCATAACGATTTGATGAAAAGCATCCGCAATTATATGGAACATCTTACTAAGGGAGCTTTCTCCCTCAGTGAATTCTTTATCGAATCAACCTACCAGGACGGCACTGGCCGGACATTACCTTGCTTCTTGCTCACTCGTAAGGGGTGCGACATGGTAGCGAATAAGATGCCTGGTGAAAAAGGTACTTTGTTTACCGCGGCATATGTTTCGCGGTTTGAGGAATACGAGCAGGCCGGAAGAAAAACGGACTTATCAAATTTCAGTCCATTGCTGCAGATGCTCATCCAAACTGAGCAACGACAGAATGAACTTGAAGAACGGCAAGACAATACGGATCGGCAGTTTGCCATCGTCAAGGAGACACTGCTTGCCCGGGATGAAGATTGGCGGAACAAGATGACTGGCCTGCTTAACGGGGCTGTAATGCGCCGTGGGACGTCCTATAGGGATATGCGGACTCTTAGTTATCAAATGCTTGAGCAACGCGGGCATTGCGACCTGGACCGTCGTCTGACGAATCTCAAGGAGCGCCTGCGGGAATCGGGAGCTACTAAAACCAAAGTTGAAGAAGCAAACCGACTGGATGTAATCGAGGCGGAACCGCGGTTGAAAGAGATTTACACCACTATCGTAAAAGAGCTCAGTATAGGAGCCATGAATTAAGGAGGGATTACATTGGCAATCGAACTGGTCCCGTATGTGACTAGAAGTGGTTTTCTTGCAAATGAAATCAGAATTACCGCTGCGGATGTAACGACCGGCGAAGTGATTGAAAGAAACCTTAAATTGACGTTTAAAGAGGATTTTCGCGGCATCTGGCTTGAAGGCACTGATGAATTTGGGGATCCGCAGGCAATCGTGATTTTGAATAAGTTCGGTAAATTCTTGCTGAATGAAGCAATTGCGGAACAACCGAAATCATGGGAGGACGAGGAATCTTGGACAAAAAACTCATTGAGCGCGATTTAAGAGAGGAAATGACGTATTGGCTTCAGGTGCAGCAGGACGCACACTTGCGCGGCGGTGAAGTGGACCTGAAGATCGCCGAATATGCTTCAAAAGAGCAGCGCCGGCTGAGAGACAAGCTTCTTGATCTTTGGGATGGCGAGGTCCGTAAGCAGCACGAGCGCACAGCGTTAATCTTTGCAAATGAAAAACAGTCCACCGGATCCTACCCCGGCAGACTGAACACTGACTTTACTAATTATATTACCGACAGTTTAGCACGAAATGAGGGTGAACGCAATGCATTCATATGCAGACATATATCGTAAGCATGAGCACCCTTCAGTAACTCCTTACACCTTACCTCTCTATGATAATTATTTCTTCACACGGGATGAAGGAGTTATCTGGAGTAATTCATACCTTTCGGCTGTCGTAAAGGTGATCGCCTATATTCATCCACAAACAGAAATAGATTTTGATCGCATTGAGCTCACTGATGCACAATTAAGGGTCATTGAAATTGCCAAGGAGATACGTAAACGCAGGGATCTTATGCGCAGGCCTGATAGGTTTTGTTATGACGTAACGCCTTTCTTTTACAAAATGGAGATGCAACGCCTGCAAGATCAATTGGCAGCCTTAGCAGAGATAGAGCCATTGCTGATAGACAATCCGGAGGAATCTGCTTGTCCGGCCTGTGACAGCGTCATGGCGGCAGGGGAAAGAGTCCTCCGGCTACCGGCCGGAATCACATGCTGCAATTATGACTGTTACGCAGTTATTCTATCCAGGGAGCATGAACATGGACATTGATGTTAAGTGGCATATCAACAAAATTAAGAAGTTAAGAGCTCAGGCCAATCAGATCGACGGCGACGCTCCCGGTGCAGACTCATTAAAGATTGAACTTTTAACGGAAGCTCATATGCTCATGGGGCGTGTAGCGGCGATACGAGAGGGCGAATACTGGCGTATTTATGCCCTCCGCAAGTCTACGTATGCTCGCGCGAAGCTAGAGCCAGGACCTGGAGATAAAGCGACGCGCGCCGAGATTGCAATTGAGGAATTAAGGATGTTAGAGGCTACTGCTCAGGAAGAAAGAATAATGTGGAAAAACGAGCATGAAGCAGTGTTACAGCAGCTTTTTGAACTTCATCTAAGGGCTAATCGGGAAAAAAGAAATATAGGAGGTGGGATTTGATGAAGTGCGTTGTTCAAAACCCCTCAGAACGCCATCGATTACGCAAGGCTTTGAATGTGCAGTACAGGAAGCAGGCAGATGTTATCCGATTATATGGCATCCCTTCAGCTCAAATAGCAGGTCAGATTAAAAAACTTCTTGAGGAATTGAAAGCCTATGATGAAAAACCATCAAAGCCTGAAAAATCAAGGAACCCCCGAAGATTAAAACGGCCGTGGTATTGTTCAAACCCAGAATGCGACAATACAATTCCTGACGGGAAAGAGAAAATTATGCTTAAAAAGAGACATTATTGCAGTCATAAATGCGCTTTTATGGATACCGGGATTCTCCCGGAAATTCCCGGAAATCGTCAGAACATCAAGGAAAGTAAAGGAAGCGTTGGCGATGGCTGAGAAACGAATGATTTCAAAGGTAATCTCTATATCAGAAAAAGTGAATGATCTTCCGGACTATTTCGATATGTTGCTGTTCACTTGGATGATTCCACATGCTGACGATTTTGGACGGCTTGCTGGAGCGCCTATAAAAGTAAAAGCGCTAATCGTACCTTTGCTTGATAAATCCAAGGCAGAGATTGGGGATTCATTGCAGCGGCTTAGCGATCAAGGACTGATCCGCTGGTATAAGGTCAATGAGGAGCAGGTCATTGAAATTACACAATTTGAGAAACATCAGCAAGGTTTGCATAAAAGAACTAAATCGAAATTCCCTGACTTTCCGGGAAATTCCGGGAATGCCCCAAACATTCCTCTTGAACTGAATAGAACTGAACTGAAGGGAACTGAAGAGAACTTAACTGAAGGGAACGGAACAGAACAAGAACAGAAAGGAACTGAGCCCGGTCCCGCGGCTCCACCCGTTTCCGAAGAAGATGAATACCTTTATGGTGGTGGTCCTCTTCCCCCGATCTCTGATGCTTTCAAGATGTTCGAAAATGAAGGATTCGGCACCATCAGTGATGTGATCAAAGACCAACTTAATGATTTTATTAAGGACTATAGCGAACGTTGGCTCTGCGAAGCAATGAAAAAATCCGTTTTTGCTGGAATACGGACTATGAGCTATGTGCAAGGCATTCTCAAACGTTGGAAGGCTTTTGGAATAGATGAACCTTGGACGAGGGACAAACCACCTGAGCAAACAGGCAACAGAGGGAACCGCGGGGGTTACAGTGGCAAACCTCAGATCGAAATCGTTAAGTCTTCAACGGATGGCCCCACTCCTGAAGATATCGCTTTACAAAAAAAGCTAATGGCGGAGCTGCAGGCAAAGAAAGAAGCGGAGGAGAAGCGCCGCCAAGAAAAACGGGATAGAGGGGAGAGGGATGACAGATGAGAAATCAATGCGCAGTCCCCAACTGCTGTAAGCCGGCATCCACTTATTGGGCGACAGTTCCAGTATGCAGAGACTGCCGGGAGGAAATCTGGTACGAGCAAATTTCTTATTATGCTGGCAACTGCTGCAGAGCGAACGTGAAACATTCATACGGATTCGGCATAAAACTCCGTTTTGGAAATACAACAAACGGGATTTGAAGCTGCAAGCTTGATAGAGGAGGGATGGCAGTCTAATGACAGAATATGAGGTCGGTAAGAAATACAAGAAAATCGTCACATTGGCTAAAGTCCATAAAGACTTGCCAAGTGTCCTTATGATCGACGACAAGCGTTATGTTCTTCAGACGCACCAGCCTACAGAGGGGAGTGGTAAGCATGGGCGTAAGAACAAGAAAGAAGCAAATTCCCACTAGTTACGGGAACCGCGGAATGGTGTTTGAGGGTCACATTGACCTCAGTAACGAAATGTACGAAGCCCAGGACAGGGCTGTTATCAATAAGCGTCCTACCCCGGTTAAAGTGCTTGAGCGAAAAGGGCAATACATTACTTTGGCGGTATTCGAGAAGCCTTCCACCGTTGATTATGACGGGATCTACCGCGACCGCCGGATTGATTTTGAAGCCAAGGAAGTAACGGACCTTACTCGGCTAGACCTAAATAGGATTGAGAAACACCAGTATGAACACCTGGAAAAGTCGTATAAGCATGGATCAATCGCCTTTATCCTAGTCAGCTTTGTACGTAATCGGAAAATGTATCTCCTACCCTTTCCCGCCTTAAGAGCATTCAAGCAGGCATCCCAACGTCCAGGTGGCCGCAAGAGTATATCAATAGACGATTTTGAAATTGAGGGTTACGAGATACGGAACGGTCGCGTTCCAGTCGATTACCTAGCTGCTGTTGATAAACTTTGGTTCCCGGCAAAAGCGTAGGGGCCGGATATGATCCGGGACCGCGCACCGCCGCAGCCAAAAATAGAACTGGTGTGCTCATGAAGCTAAATTATAACATACGGAGGTCAGACAACATGAAGAAAACGGATATCAATATTGGAATGTTAGCAGGTGGAGGTGTAGGGGAACGGGTTAATCTTGAATTTCAAAAAGTAGCCGAGAATATACAAGATCCTAACACGGACTGGAAAGCAACCCGCAAAGTTACTATCACAGTTACTCTGAAACCTGATCAAGAAAGGGAAATTGCTCTTGTCAGTGTTGATGTGAAACCAAGCTTGGCTCCGGCATACGGCATTGCTACAAAACTCATGTTTGGGATAGAGGGTGACGGAACTGTTGTAGCTGCGGAATTGGCTTCTGGGGTCAAGAATCAATTGATGATGGATAATGACGGTGATCTTGCGGACGACACCGGGGAGAAAATCAAAAATAACGAAGCCGAAAGCAATGTTTCATACCTACAACGTAAATTCCAAGGGGGCGACTAATCATGATTAAAGAAGCACTGCAATACCTTATCGGTCTGGGAACACAAGAAACAGTTTATGAGAACGGCCAAACATTTTCTAACCAACCACTGACTTTACTTAGACAGCCAACTCCAGCCGCATTAACAGTAAGAAGCCTGTCGGGCTTTGTGGATTACTTGAAATCTGATTACGATCAACCCGGAGCGCTGATGGTCCATGTGGAAAGCCCGACTAAAGTTACGGCGTTCAGTGGTTTTAATAATGACCAAGCCCGGAAAACGTACATTGAAGCCGAGGCTCTACTGCCAACAATTCGCTTCGGACAGTGGACAGAAGTCGAGGAGTTCAATATCCAACTGCAGTCACTGTTCCACCCGAATGATACCCGTGCGGACTTACTGAAGGTGGTCGGGAACATCAAGGAAGAAGCGGTGCAATCTCTGGGTGATGATGGAGTATCTCAACAAGTTACTGCAAAGACGGGGATTGCCACAGTCGCTACTGTTCCGGTCCCGAATCCTGCCGTTCTTATGCCATATCGGACTTTCATAGAAGTACAGCAGCCGCAGTCATTGTTTGTTTTTCGGATGAAGACGGGACCATATGCAGCGCTGTTTGAAGCGGACGGCGGCGCCTGGAAGGTTGAAGCAATGGATACAATCAGGGCTTACCTGCTGAATGCTCTTGAAGAAGAAATTAAAGACGGCAAGATCGTTCTTATCGCTTAATCAATTATATCGGGGCGGCTACAGCTGCCCCACCCTTAAAGGGGAGATCATCATGCCAGATCAGAAAGGGAGATATACCAGGAATGAAATGATGGATACCGGAGTTGCCTGCTTTGTACCGGACGCGCCGGGCGCTTTAACTGGAAGGTGGTTCGGTGAGCCACCATTGGATGGAATCATCCTGACTCGAAGACGCTGCGCCGCGCTGGGAGCCCCAGTGCAGGACCGCGAGTATCCCGTTGCTTTTATATACCGGATTGAAATCAAAGACGATTACAGATATGTGCCTTTTTATCTTAGACTGCCTGAACAATTGGACCTGAAGAAGAGCACCTATTATGAAGACCGATGGTTAAAACGGCAAAGGCCGGTGATAATAACATGAAGGATTTTAGCTGGAGATTAGCAACGGTCAGAGAACTATATGCAGTGCTACATGATGAAGGAGCTCATATAATCTACCGGCGCCAGGCAGCAGAAGAGATAAGCCGGCGAACCGGACGGAGATATGCTCTAGTGAATTTCAAAATTAAACCAAAATATAAAACCTACATCAGGAGGTGGGAATAGTGGAGCCTCACCGAACTTTCCCCAAGCCGCAGAAGCAAGAAAAAGTAAAAAAGTACAACAGCCTAGGGCGGGGGCATCAAGGACGAAAGCCTGTACCTGAGCATAAGCAGAAGCTTTTTGAAAATCACAGACCGGGAAAGAGCTCAGCCAGTCGTGCAGAGTTTCCGGCTGCAGTAGTAAAGGAACTTATCAAAGAATCAGAAGGTATCTGTCAGTGCTGCAAGGCGGCTCCGGCAACAACTACCCATCATGTTATGCCGCGGGGACGGCGGGGCCGAGGAGTCAAAGCGAACGGGCTCAGGCTGTGTGGAATATGTCACGACATTATCCAAACGGACGAAGAGCAGCTGCAGTACTGGATTTCAGTCCATTATGATAAATTCGGCGAATACTTTTGGTATGACGAACAGGATTGGGAAGAGCACTGCCAGAAACTGGCCGGCATTGAACGGGCGGAGCGAGAGCGAGCAGAGCAGCGTCATAAGCTTGCACCGGTTGTGGATCTGATATCAACGGCAGCTGGCCGGGATCTGAGGGCAAACGAGTGGCGGTTTATCGAAATGATGTCAGTAAACGAATTGCAGACCTTCACCGGTTTATTGACGGACTCTCTTAATGGCTATGCTGCGCAGGGAGCTTTTCATCCGCATGACCGATTTGAGGATTAATTTATTCATATAACAACGTAAGAAACAAATAAATCCCGCAACCTTTTGGCTGCAGGCATAAAGAATTTGGAACTCACTGCTGGTCATATTTAACTCTATCTTCATAACCCTTGATGTAGTCAAGCCCAGATTGAGTTATTCCATTGCTGTTTGCATAACCGGCTTCGTGAATATGTTTTAGTGCAATATTAAAGTCTCTTTCATCAATTCCTATTTGCTTGAAGTAAAGTTCTTTTTCTTCTTCAAGCAATTTCAAAATTTGATACACGGGGTCTGAACGTAACAATTAATTCAACATCCTTCCTCAAATTCATATGGAGATAGCTTATTCACAGGTTAGTTTGTTGGTGACAAATTTTTAGTTTAAGGGAGGCATAACCAGTATGAGCAGAGTAAAAGCTTCCACAAGCAAAAAGATCAAACAGAGAGTCAAGGAGCTGACGGCTCCTACGGTTGTACCGGGAAATACCTATATCTTCGCTCCGGCAGGAAGACAGCAGGTAGAACGATTGGTGCTTGAAGTGACGGAGAAAACAGTGAAATACATGCGACCCTCAGGTCCGACCACTTGCCAGTTAACTACGTTCCAGCGGCTGTACAAACTGCATGGCGCCGGAGTTATTGAAGGGGAGGCGGCAAAGGCATGAAGGCTATAACCATAAAACAGCCCTGGGCAACGCTGATAGCGCTTGGCGAGAAACGATTTGAAACCCGGGGCTGGCAGACGAAGCACCGCGGTGAACTGGCGATCCATGCCGGCAAGCAGGTGGACCGTGACGCCTGCCTCGAACCTGAAATCAAAGCGGCATTAGTCAGGAACGGAATTTTAAGTATAAGCATGCTGCCCACTGGCTCAGTAATAGGTACGGCTAATCTCAAAGGCTGCATTCAGTCGGTAGAGACATGGACAGATGGGTACATCCTCGAAAACGGTGAGCGAGTATATTCTCCGGAATACGATTTTGGGGATTTCACCCCCGGGCGTTATGCCTGGGAACTAGGGAACGTAAAGCAGCTGCCGGAGCCGATCCCAGCCAAGGGTCAACTCAGTCTATGGAACTGGGAAGGGTTACAGCCATGAGCATGACACCAGAAAGGATAGAAGAGATCAAAGCACTGTTTGAGGCAAGCGAACTAATAGATTGGCACACATTGCGGAAAGTCACAAAGGAGTTGCTGGCTGCTCTAGAAGAGGCAGAGCAACAACTCCGGAGAACGCAGATAACATCGTCCGTACATGAAGGGAACTCTGATTCCTATTTCGCTGAATGTGAACGACTCAGGGGTAAGTTAGCAGAGGCACAACAGACCATAGCCCGGCAACGGGAGGCACTAGGATGGTATGAGCTTGGTAAGCCGGAATTAGCCTGGGCAGCCCTAGGAAATAAGGAAGGGAAGAAACAGCCATGACACAGGTACAGCACATCCCATTTGAGAGGGCAGAGGCGGCATATATCACGATGATGGGGGCACGAGAATAGGAGGTCGCCATGCTGAACCAGATCATTAATGCAGATTGCTTCGATGTTTTCCCGGATATAGAGACAGGCAGTGTGGATATGATTCTTTGTGATTTACCGTATGGCACCACCCAGAGCCCGTGGGATTCGGTTCTGCCGTTTGATCGGTTGTGGTCGGCATATGAAAGGATCATCAAGGATAACGGGGCAATCGTGCTATTTGCTAAAGCGCCGTTTGATAAGGCTCTTGCCGCCAGCAACATGAGATTATTCCGGTATGAATGGATCTGGGAGAAGAATAAGGCAACCGGCCACTTGAATAAAGGGATGATGCCGCTGCAGGCTCACGAAAACATTCTGGTATTCTACAAACGTCCACCGACTTATAGCGCTCAAATGAGCCAAGGACACAAACCAATGAATGCAGCGACTAACAACCACAGATCATCAGTTTATGGTAATGGTGTGCCATGGTCCAACCCGGCAGGTTCAACCGATCGTTACCCGCGCAGCGTGCTTTATTATCCAGTAGTGAACAACGATGATCCAGAGCGCATACACCCGAATCAGAAGCCTGTAGAGCTGTGTGAATACCTCATACGCACCTATACCAATCCGGGAGAAACAGTATTAGATAACTGTGCTGGCAGCTGTACAACGGCCCTAGCAGCTGTGAGGACCGGAAGGAATTACATTGCCATTGAACGGGATGAACGGCATGCTGCAGACGGGTTGAGTCGGTTAAGGAATATGCAACTAACATTATTCTAAGGAGGCGAATGACTTGGAAAAGTGGGTCATTAAAACAAATCAAGGGAGATACGTAACCATACCTTTTATTTTAACGAGTGGCTTCCGAAGTTATCTCAATAATTCACCAACTGCTAAGGATACAAGACGATATTCAAGCGCTGATGAAGCACAAGAATATTATGAAAAATACCTAGCAGGCAGACAGTACTATGTTGACAAGTATACGTTTCAAAACGGAGAAGCGTTATCAGGTATAGAAAAGGTAGCATATGATGCGCTTGGCCGACAGGCCCCCGTAACGACCGAATAGGCGCGAGCCGTAAGAGATCATTCAGATCATTAAGGGAGTAGGAGTAACCCTCCTCTCCCAAAGGCAGAGTAGAGGCAAAATGCAATTAAAATAGGAGGATGGAAAATGAGTGATCTGTATAAGAGTATGTGTATACAACAGGGGTACGTCCCACCTACTTGTATGCTAGATGGGACAATGGTTTGGCTATTGACTAACGATGGCAAAGACCCATGCAAAGGTTGTAACGCAGATAGAGAAATCTGCAAAGGAAGAAGTAGAGAATAATGAACAATCCGAAGACACGGTGAAGGAGGTTGTATGTATTGTGCGTAAAATCATCTGCAAATTAATAGGACATAAGATAGTCAATAAAAAAGGCCATTGGCACAGCTATTGCCTGCGCTGCGGAAAAGACAAGGTTTGGGGACTGGATTAAAGATAAAGGGACAGAGAGGGTATACAGCCCTCCTCTCCCACTAAGGGAGGATACAGAGCGTGGGTGAAGCTAGACGGATAAAGCAAATCACGACGGCAGCGTTGAGGTCCGCCGAATATGCAAAAAGATGCAACATTGATCAAGCACATGCTGCCCGCAGACTTGCTGCATTGGACAAAGCAGATAAGCAATTCCACAAAGCAGAACGGTGTCCGAAGTGCGGTAAATATGAACTGGTAGTTGACTCTACTGATTATGAATATACCAACAACGAAGAGTGGATATGGTGCTCTGAATGTGGATTTACTCACGATATCTCCAAGAAATATGAACCACTCTTAAACTGGGCTCAGTTTGATACGGTTGCAGCGGAAGCTGATATGTTCCGAGCTGATGGATTCCCTGATGATTGGATTGAGGATTCGTGGAATCAGACTATTGCTTTAGAAAAATGGATTCAAGAAGTGGAGGAAGCCCAATGACACAAACACCGAGGGACTGGCAAAAGGATATGGAGATGTGCAAGGCAGCAACACCGGGAAGATGGGGATGGTATGAACCGACACGCTGCATTTATACCGCCCGGAAGGATCGGGACGCACTGGATTTGAAGTATCCACCCCCAACCGGCAAGGCTGCAGAAAAACCATTTGTGATTAGAGGTACAGTCGAATGAGCATGCGCACTGAAGAGGTAAGAGACGCATTGAATGCCGGCCAGCGACAATTCCGGTTAGATACTGGTGTAACTGCTGAGGTACTGGCTCATGGCTCCACTTGGGTCAAATATCGGACGCAGCAGATGAAAGCACCATTTCTTAGCCTTAGCATCATTATCTTTGCGGCATCGGTTGTAGATACCGGCACAGAAAAAAGCCCTGACTCAGCATCAGGGCAATAGGTAGCATCTTTTATCCTCAACAAATTATATCACAACTAGGGAGGGCATACATTGTGGAGGATATAGAAGTGAGTTACCGCAATACCCGAAAAATCCTGAATGAGTGCAAAGGGTCCGCGCAGGTGATTAAAGATAAGCTGGAAACCCTCGTAGCCAAAATGAGAGAGGCCAAGGAAGATTATTCGGAGGTCGAAACAGAGTTGGATGCTGTTAATTCTCACATATCAAAGCTGAATAGTATGTTATCCGATGTTCAACTTGCCATTGATTGGCTGCGGCTGGGGCATAATCCGGGACCGCGCCGGGGAATTCATCGGTTATCCATGGACCAGTTAACTATCCCAGTAGATCCATTGCGGATGCAATCATACGCTCAGCCGGCAGCATGCGGCAGTCCGACTACCCTGACCGATTCAGAGCGAAAGCAGATTGATGATGCTATGTCCGTACTCTCGCAGCGGGAGAAGCAGTGCTTCACCCTTAAGCATGGCCTCTGCCTCTCTTTGAAACAAATCGCCGATGAGCTACAGATATCGAGAGGATCCGTTCAAGAGTACATTGAAAATGCGGAGCGGAAGTTGAAAGAGCCTATCCAGACGAGTTTATTTCTGATAAGTAGCTGAAATGCGCTTTTTATCCCTTACACTTGCCAACTATATATAGGAGGAACCTATAAACGGTTCGACTCTTATAGTTAATGGCGTATAAGAACAGACCAAGACTCTTACGAGTATCAGCGCTTCCGCGCATGGCATCGGGTGAAGATGAGTCACACGCCAGCCGATGAGCTCACGGTAAATTGAGCTCATCAATTATGTTATTATAGAGTCAACATGATACCGGGAGGAAAGAAAGATGGACTCCGAAGTAATTGGAAAAGCAATGGACCTCTTTGGTAATGATTATGAACTGATTAAGGATAGGGCGAACGAGTATTCAATTTCTACAGGCAATAGAATGGTTGATGTCATGAATGTGTTGATAACCATCGCAGTGCGCAGAGGACCGGAGCTAGTGATAAGTGAAAGTAATGTACGGGCATTGATAAGCGAAGAGGCATTGCGCCAACTAATCTAAATAAATGAATTTAAAGGTCGCCAATAGGCGGCTTTTTACTTATAAATGTAGTGGAGGAAGAGAGTTATATGAGATATGACGATCCTAGCAGGTCTTGTTGGACAATCATGAGGCATTTGGAGGCAACATACACGTGTAAACATCCGGTCATAGATCGAACTGTCGTGCAAGTGAGCTTATCCCTTGTCTGCATCATTTAATTGTTCGGTCACCGTACCGAAGGTCGAGGAATAAAAAAAATACATACTCCACATACTACGATACATTAAATCTAAAGGGGTGGAAGGCATGGCTCAAAATTTACCTAGTAGTTTAGACGAATTAAATGCTGAAAGTTACATTGCAATTGAAGTTCCTGCAAATACGAACAAAATGCTTTCATTTTCAATTAATGCAGATATAAATCAAGCTATTGGTATCTATGGTCCTGAAAAATTCAAGTACGCAGAAAGATTCAGTAATGCTAATTTTGACAATTTAGTTTTGCATGGTTTTAATGATATTTTTGCGACTTACTATATCGCTGGGTTCGCATTTCATCCGACTCCAATACCTGAAGGGAAATGGCATCAAAGTAAAGTCAGGGAACATGAGCAGGGTGTGAAGATAGGATTTGACGACTTTGTTGAGGATGGAGATTTTGATGACCTTGTTGTAGATATAACAGGAGTTACTTCATCATAAATAAGCGCTAAATCAAAACCAAGCAGGTGTTTTTCAGAAGGGTCGCTAAATGGCGACTCTTTTGGTTATACCCATAATCTAAACCCCAAAAGCTGCAGAGGTGACGGTGAAGTAAGGTACATGGGTTGAGAAGGTAATATGTTCCTTTGAGTCGAAGTAAGATTCAAAGGAGGTGGCGATATGGAACAAAAGGGCCAGGTGCTTGAAGTTGATTTTATGGATATTCATAAAATGGAGAACTTCGGGCAGGGATTCTCCATAAAAGGATTCTTGGAGCAGGAACAATTTTTGGATGGGATCAACTTGAGTATTGTGAATGAGGTTACGATACCCGCAAAGATTGAAACGAAATACCCTACTTTGAAGGAAGATATCATTTCAGCAATTAAAGAAATCCAAAGCGCATAACGAGCACCTTCGGGTGCTTTTTTTTTTGCCTTAGATGACCTTTTGTGAGCTGATTTCAGCGTGTATACTGGCGGACGTCCGGGTTTGTGAGCATGAAGCCGGAGAATAGTAGGGCGGCATAAGCCACCCAGCGTGCTGACGGGTTAGACTTAATGTATTGTTCTCGTTTTTTTGCGCGATTCAAATGATTCAGAAGCTATCGTTTCTCCAATAACATGCTGTGATAATTTACTTTTAGATTTTGCTGAATCCGCTTTTAATACTTCATCAATGAGATTTATGATGATTGTATATGTATTACATTTTTTTGAAGCTTCAGTAACTTTCTTTATTAGCGAGCTGACTATTAGAAGCAGACATAAGGAAATTCCTAATAAGATTAAAGCTAAAATACGAAAATATGTGTCCTGAGCATCGCCAAAGGAACTGATTATGCTTAATGAACCAGCAAAAATAGAGACTGCTATAGCAAGTGTAGCTAAGAGGTTACTAATAGAAGGAGAACTGGCTAATTGACCTTCATAATAAATCTTTGTATTAATCATCTCTTCTTCGCCTATCTCGTCTTTTAATATTATTAAGTGAGTTCTGGCAAATCTAATATCATTAGGAGTTTTATCCTTTTGTTTTCTTAAGTACGCTTCAATTTCATTTATCTTTTTGTATGACACAATCATGGCCTCCTATTGTTATAAGAACTTTATCGGCCAAAAAAAGTAAATTGTTAACAATTTATCTCCGGGGGTGGTGACATGTAGTGGCAAAAAAAAGAGACCCGAAGAGGGCGGAAGCTGAACAAATATGGCTCGACAGCGGCGGCAAGCGGGATATCGTTGAAATTGCCGCTAGCCTTGGGGTACCGGCTGGAACGGTTCGAGGCTGGAAGAGTAAAGACAACTGGGAAGCCACCTTGAACGGCGAGAAGGAATCGAAGCCGCCTGAGAAGTCCAAGAAAAAGAAGCGGAACGTTCCCAACATAAATACGGAACGTTCCGTAAACCAATCGGAGCGTTCCAATCAAAAGCGGAACGCTCCGATTCGTGAGCAGCCACCGCCGCAGGTTGATGAAGCGGATACGGGTGAACCGGATGAAAGCGGACTGACCCCAAAACAGCGTATATTTGTTCTTGAGTATCTGCGAACCTTCAACGCAACCCAAGCGGCCATTGCTGCAGGCTACTCCAAAAAGACGGCATATGCGATCGGATGGGAAAACCTAAGGAAACCTGAGATACAGGCGGCTATCAAGCAGGCCAAGGAACAATTCACTGACGAGCTGGGTTTGGACATCAAGCGGATCATTGCCGAGTGGATGAAAATCGCCTTCGCGGACACCGGAGATTACGTTAATTTTGGAAGTCGGGAGTTTCCTCTTCACACTAAAAAGGGCGATCCGGTTTTAGATGAAGACGGAAAGCAATTGACTGGAATTCAGAATTTCGTAAACCTGGTCAATTCTGATGCCGTAGACACAAGTGTCATTTCAGAGGTGAAAGAAGGCAAGGACGGATTCAGTGTAAAGCTCTACAACAAAATCGAAGCACTGAAGCAGCTTGGAAAGTACAAAGATTACATGGATGAAGAAACTCAACTGCGTGTTCAGAAATTGCAGATTGAGTTGTCTTCTATGACCGATGGCAACAAGGATGAGGTCGTATTCATAAAGGATGATCTCCATGAGTAAGGTTATCAGCCTGCAGGAGACAATCGGGAAGGGATACGCGAAATTCTGGCATTTCAAAGGCCGTTATCGGGTAGTGAAGGGCGGCCGCGGTTCCAAGAAGAGCGTAACAGCAGCGTTATCTATCATTGCAAAGATGATGGAATACCCGCTGGCTAACACTCTGGTTCTTCGTAAAACCTTCAATACTCATAAGGACTCCACCTGGGCGCAGCTTAAATGGGCAGCTAACCGGTTAGGAGTAGCCAACAAGTGGCAGTTCAAAAAGTCACCACTGGAAGCCATATATAAGCCGACAGGGCAGAAGATTCTATTCCGCGGCCTTGATGATCCGATGTCAATCACTTCTATTACGGTGGACACCGGATATTTGTGCTGGGCATGGTTCGAAGAAGCCTATCAGATCATGAATGAAGATGATTTCGATAAGGTGGACATGTCCATTCGCGGGCTGCTGCCAGAAGGCTACTATAAGCAGATCACGATCACGTTTAACCCCTGGAATGAAAAGCATTGGTTGAAGCATCGCTTCTTCGATACCGAGAACCCGGATACATTCACGGACACTACAACGTACCGCTGCAATGAGTTCCTGGGTGATGAGGACCGCAAACTGTTTGAGTGGATGAAGAAGCACAAGCCGAAGCGGCACCGAGTAGAGGGAGACGGAGACTGGGGTATTGCTGAAGGTGCTATATATGAAGATTGGCGGGAAGAGGAATTCGATTACCGGGTTATCGCCAAACAGAAGGGCTACAAGGCAGTATTCGGGCTCGACTTTGGTTACACCAATGACCCTACCGCTCTTGTATGTGCTCTGGTCAACAAAGAGGAAAAGAAGCTGTATATCTACGATGAACACTATGAGCACGGCATGCTGAATGATGATATCGCCGACATGCTAAAGGAAAAAGGCTACTCGAAAGAGCGGATCATTGCAGATACTTCAGAACCAAAGTCCATAGCTGAAATTCGCGGGTATGGGATCGGGAGAATCAGAGCTGCTGAAAAGGGCGGGGACAGTATCAAGGTGGGTATCCAGACAATCCAGCAGTATGAAATCATCGTTCATAAATTCAAATGCCCGAATGTCAGCATAGAGCTATCAAGCTATGTATGGGAGCAGAATAAGGCCGGCAAGTTTACGAAAAAGCCTGTCGATGACTTTAACCATGCCATGGATGCGCTGCGGTATGCCATGGAACAGATCCGTAAGCCGGATGCATTCTCATTTGACTAACAGGAGAGGAGGAAACTATTTGAGTACAACACAGGAAGTATTCCGGATCATTGAAGCCGGCGCAGCTGCTGCCATGACAGACGAGCAGATCATCAAGCAGGAGATTGATGACTGGCTGAGCTCACAGGAACGTAAAGATATGATTATCGGCGAGCGGTATTACCGGAATAAGGGCGATATCCTGGAGCGCAAGAGGATGACAATTGGTGAGGGTGGAGCTCTAGTAGAGGCCACAAACCTCGCTAACAATAAGATCGTCCATGGATTCTTGCGGAAGCTTGTAGATCAAAAGGCAGGCTACCTACTGAGTAAGGAAATGAGCATCCAGACGAAAAATACGGAATACGATGAGGTGCTGACAGGCATCTTCGATAAAGGATTCAAGCGACTGCTTAAGAGTCTACTTAAAGAGGCTATCAAGAAAGGTCGGGCCTGGCTGCACATCTACTATGACGAAGAAGGAAATTTCCGGTTTAAGAAGCTGCCGTCTGAAGAGATCATCCCACTATGGAAAGACGCTGCCCACACAGAGCTGCAGGCGCTTATTCGAGTGTATGAGGTTGAGGCTTACCAGGGTAAAAATAAAACCACCATTCAAAAAGTGGAGTTCTGGCATTCTGGAGGGGTTAACCGCTATGTGATTGGCACAGGCAGCCATCTATCTACAGCCGGCACAAGCGGGCTCATCCCAGATGTAGAACTGGGAGATATCAGCAGCCATTTCACTGTAATTGATGAGAGCGAACAGGGCCAGGCATTAAACTGGGAACGAATTCCCTTTGTGTGCTTTAAGTATAACGAAGACGAGCTGCCGCTGATCAGCCTCTTGAAATCACTGGTTGATGATTACGACAGCAATAAATCCGATAACAGCAATAATTTAGAGGATACGCCAAACAGTATATTTAAGCTCAAGGGCTATGATGGTACAAATCTTGGGGAGTTCCGCCGCAATCTAATGATCTATCGTGCAGTAAAAGTTACTGGTGAAGATAATTCAGATGTCGAAACCATGGATATCAATATCAACACTGAAGCTTATAAACTCCACATGGAAATGACCCGGTCCGATATATACGAATTCGGCCGCGGAGTGGATACTCAAGCAGATTCATTTGCTACAGCCCCAAGCGGAGAAGCACTGAAGTTCCTCTATGCTGATTTGGACATGGATGCCAATGATATCGAAAATGAGTTCCAGGCGGCGCTTGAGCAGCTGCTGTGGTTCGTTAATACTCATATTGTGAACACTGGCGGCACTGATTTTTCTGAGGAGACAGTTAATTTCCTGTTCAACCGGGATATCGTCATTAATGAGTCTCAAGTTATTACGGATGCGAAGAACAGCACTGGAACGATCTCTCAGCAGACCATTGTGGCTAATCATCCATGGGTGACGGATGTGAAGGAAGAACTGAAGCGCATGGAGGCTGAGGAAAAAGCGGCCATGGATCGTGCGGAGGAATATGGAGGCTTACCAGGAGATAAAGCAGGTTCCGAAACCGGGGCTGATGAAGAATGAGATCAGAGGCCTACTGGTCCAAGCGGATGGAACAGCTTAATGAGTCGCTATTGAATAAGGGCGTCCCCTTTACGAAGGCCATGCAGAAGGAATACCGTAAGGCGCAGATATCCATCCAGACCGATGTAAACAATTTCTATCAGCGGTTTGCCGAAAATAACGGTATTGTCAGCCTGTCCGCTGCCAAGCAGGTGCTCAAAGCAGGCGAGCTCAAGGAATTCCGCTGGACCGTTGAGGATTACATTGCCCGAGGTAAAGAGAATGCCATTGATCAGCGATGGATGAAGGAACTGGAGAATGCCAGCATCAGGGTGCGGGTGACCAGGCTAGAATCGATTCAGCTGCAGATGAAACAACATATCGAAGAACTGTCTGCAAAGCGCCTGACAGGCACCACGGAGCTACTGGGAAGCGTCTATAAGGATGGTTACTACCGCAGCATATTTGAGTTGGAAAAGGGCATCGGCATCGGAGCTTCTTTTGCGAAGATCGATAAGCGGCAGCTGGAAGCCATCCTATCAGCACCTTGGGCGCCGGATGGCAGCAATTTCAGTTCCCGGATATGGACTGATCGTGTAAGGCTGAATGGGGAATTGCGGAATATCTTTACTCAAGGGCTTATTCGAGGGGATACCTCTAAACAGATGGTTCAGCAGTTGCAGGATCGGCTAGGAGTATCTGCTAGGAATGCCGAAAGACTGATCCTTACGGAGTCAGCTTATTTCGCTGGTCAGGCCAGCCTCGCCGGGTTTAAGGAATTGGGAGTAGAGCAATATCGCTATACTGCCACACTGGATAAACGGACATCGATTACCTGCAGGGACCTTGACGGTAAGGTGTTTGACGTATCCGATGCTCAACCAGGTGTTAACTTTCCACCTATGCATGTATACTGCCGTTCAACCACTATTCCGCACTATGATGACAATATCAAGGAGCGGGTAGCCCGGGACGATGACGGCAAGACCTACAAGGTGCCGGAGGATATCAATTACAACGACTGGGCCGAGAAATACGCTCCAGAAGCCGCTGAACCGGTTACCGTAGAGACTCCGGCCAAGAAGGCGCCGGAAACACCGCTGCCTACCATTGATATTCCTGGAGTCCCGACAAAGGAAGTGCCGATACCGCAACAACAATCCATGTCCTTGCCTACAATGGATGATTTCGAAACCGGAGTTGAGGAGCCGCGGCGGGGTGTAGTAAACCGGAAATATAATCCGCGTGCCAGCTATTTCGCAGCCCTTCCTGATCTGACGGATGATGTTCTGGAGAAAGTAGCAGATGTGAATCGCGAGGTTGCCCGAAGCGGATACAAGCAAGCTAAAGAAATCGTTGTGATGTTAGATAAGACAACCGGCGAAGAAATTGCCCGCCTATCAGGTTCTGTTAATAAGGTAGAATTCACTCCGGAAGTAGATCGGAAACTCCGGGCAGCTCCGCCGCGATCTGTTATCTTGACCCATAACCATCCACGCGGCACACGAGTGAATATAATGGACTCCACGAATTTGGCGGATTACCTCTCACTTCAAGCAGTGATTGCCGTCGGGCATAACGGAGGAATAAGCTTTGTTAGTGCTACGGAATCCAGCGCTGATGGCGTGGCGCTTCGTAGCGTACTTCGATCAATATTCTTAGAGGTAGAGACCTTGTTACAAAAGGATAAGAAGTATGTTACAATGTCAAAAACAGCACAAGCTGAGTACTTTGATTACCAGGTGCTGCTAAGACTCACAAAGAAAATGGGGTGGGTATATGAAGAAGACTTCACGGCAACAAAAACCGATCCGCGAATATGATGACGTTCCACTGAGTCCGGATTTTAGTAAGACCGGCGATGAATTTGTTGATCACTTGATGAAGCAACTTCCACCGTTGCCCGATCATCTGAAGGATAAAAACAAAGATCAATCATAAAAAGCACTCTCCAATATGCGAGGGTGCTTTTTATATTGGGCCACGGTTGAGACTACCGTGGCCTATTTGCTCGTTGGCCGGAGCATCACGGCCTAATCCTTAGCTGGAGAGCAGCTATAAAAATCATTGGAGGCTGATTATAGATGGAATGGCTAAAAGAGTTGTTGAAGAAGTTGGGCATCGAGGATACTGAGGTCGAAAAGATCGACGCGGAGGTTCGAAAGACACTGCCGCTACACTTTGTGCCTAAGAACCAGTATAACGATATTTCAGAGGCAAAGAAGCAGGCCGAGAAAGACCGGGATACAGTATCAGGGCAACTGGAGGACTTGAAAAAGTCTGCCGGCGATAACGAGACGCTGAAGGCCGAAATCACGAAGCTGCAGGACGCTAACAAGACCGCAAAGGCAGAGTATGAGGCCGATCTTATGAAAGAGAAGCTCAATAACGCTATCACGGCTGCTTTGAATGGTAAGGTGCATAACGAGACACACGTCACTGGCCTGATCAACAAGGAGAAGCTAGTAATCGGTGATGATGGTAAGGTGGTCGGTTTGGATGAACAGATAAAGGCTCTACAAACATCTGATGCCTATTTGTTTAAAACCGAGGATAAGCCCGGCGGAGGTTTCAAGTTTAAAGGAACCTCTCTAGTGGATGGCAAGGATCAGTCCAAGGATGATAAGTCTGATGAGAAGGTCGGTAGTTTCGGTAAGCAATTGGCTGAGTCTGCAAAAGGTAATGAAGGTCTGGATGCTGCCCGGGATAGCTATTTCAAATAAGAACGGAGGATAAATAGAGATGAGTAAATTTGTCGAAACAACTTACGGGAATAAGAAAGAAATTCTGAAATTCCCTGATCATTATGTTGCGATTGCAGTAACAGTGAGCGATGCCGGTGTTACTGCTAACGCTGATGGAAAAAAGATTGTTCCCGCAGGACGAATCCTTGGCGGAGGGGTACTGGCTGATGATACAGTACTGGCTGTAAAAGCGACCACCACCACGGGAGTATCCAATGCGGAAGGTGTCTTGCTTAATGACACGGACGTCACTGGCGGACCGGCTCCAGGTGCGATGCTGATTCATGCTTTCATCAATAAAAATAAAATCCCGACTGCACCGACTGCTGAAGAACTTACAGCGTTGAAGCAGATCGCATTTATCGACTAAGAAAGGGAAGGTGAAAATTAACTATGCCTAATATTCAAGATTTGGTAAGAGCTCCTGAGATTGCAGCCTATTATGCTGCCCAGCCCTCTAATGCAATACCTTATTTGGGAGCGACGCTTTTTCCATCTAAAAAGAAGCTCGGACTTGATCTGGGTTGGATTAAAGGAGCCGGTGGTTTGCCTGTCGCACTGATGCCTTCGGAATTTGATGCAAAGGCAACGCTACGGGATCGTATCGGTTTCGGTAAAGTAGAAACTGAGATGCCATTCTTCCGCGAGGCTATGATTCTCAAGGAAAAGGATCGTCAAGAATTGCTCAAATTGCTTGAGACCAATAATAGCGAATATATCAAAGGCCTGATCGAACAGATTTTTGATGATAGAACTGCATTGGTTAGCGGTGCTGAGGTCAATGCAGAACGCATGCGTATGCAGTTGCTCTCCTCCGGAAAAATCCGTATTACTGCTAATCGCCTCGATTACGATTATGACTACAAAATGAAAGTCGGTCATAAAACTACAATGACGGGCACGGACAAATGGGATAATCCTGCTGCTAACATTGTTGCTGATATCAAAGAAATGCAGGATACCATTGAGGATGAGCAAGGTGTGCGTCCAGCAAAGGCGATCACTTCACGTAAAACATGGAACAACATTCTTGCTAATGAGAAAATTCGCCTGGATATGAATCCCCTCGGCGGCCAAAACATAATCATGACGGATGCACTCATGCGTCAGTACTTGGAGACGAAATTGGGCATTACGATTGCTGTTTACAATAAAAAGTATGCACTGCAAGACGGCAGCTCGCATCAATACTACCCCGATGATTACTTCACACTTATTCCAGATGGGGCTTTGGGTAAAACGTGGTTTGGTACCACTCCTGAAGAAGCCGATCTCATGAGCGGTGCAACCAGCGCAGAAGTCAGCATCGTAAATACTGGTGTGGCTATCACGACAATCAAGCAGCCTCATCCGGTCAACGTAGAAACAATCGTATCTGCGATTACTCTTCCTTCGTTTGAAACAATTGATAATATCTTTATTGCTAAGGTTGTTTAAGGAGGGGCTGATGCCTCTCCTATTTATTTTGAAAGGGTGATGAGAGTGTCTGAGGAAAAGAGAATCGAGATTGCGCTGGCTACTGGAGCGAAGTACAATCGGAAATTCTACAGAGCCGGAGAGAAAATATTGATCCTCCCGGATGAAGTGGAATCGCTCATCAAGGATGGAGTGATCCGCCGTGATGATGTACCGGAATTCGAGGAGGAGGACAAACCTTTGGATAAGATGAAACTGGAAGAACTCAAAGGATACGCCTTCGAGCACGCTATTGATTTAGGCGATGCGACCAAGAAGGAGGATGTACTTGCGGTAATTCTGAAAGCAGGTGAATCCAATGCCAATGGTGGAGCATCTTAAATATTTACCGCTGCTGAAAGTTCTACTGTCAATTCCCATTGAAGATACCATCAGGGACGTTAAGTTGCTCTTTGTACTGGAGACCATTGTCCAGGAGATAAAAACCTACTGCAATATTACAGCCATCCCTGAAGCATTGGATAATGTGCTGCTGCAGATAGCGGAAGATTATTACCGGACCAAGTATCCCACCGAGTTCGAACAGACAGCACCGGCCGTCACCAGCATCAAGCGTGGGGATGTTACTACAGCGTTCGGATCTGCCAAGGCAACGGTTGTTGTCGGCAGCGGTGCCGCATTTGTGCGGAACTATGCGGCCCAGTTGCAGGCGTTCCGCAGATTGAGGTGGTAACGATGCAATTCGGTAATGTCCCTGCGGAGCGGGCGGCCATTGAGAGCACCTATGAAGGGCTCGCAACCGTGACGGAAAAGAAGGATGTCAAAGACCCAGTATCGGGTAAAACACGGCAGCAGCCGGTTGTGGTGCTGGATCAAGAGCCTTGTGCATTGTCCCAATCCTCCCTGCCGGCAGCAACGCAGACGGTGACAGTGAACCAGGTGAATTATGATGCCAAGCTGTTTATCTCCCCGGATGTATTCATCAAGCCCGGCAGCCGAATCAAGGTCCTGCAGAACGGCATGGTATTCGAGGGAGAACAAGCCGGCAAGGCGTTCCGATATGCGACCCATCAGGAAATCAAACTGAAAGAGATCCTGAACGCATGAGCGGGCTCGGGAAGTTTGACTTCAGCGATGTGAAGAAGCTTCAGAAGAACCTGCAACGGATGCAGAAGGAGTTCCCGGCATTCATGGAGGACTGCATCCGGGAGTTAGCCGGGCGGCTGCTGGCAAAGACCATAGCGCGGACTCCTGTACTGACTGGAGACTTGCGGCGTGGCTGGCAGATCGGTCAGGTGGTAAAGCTACCGGGTGGCGGTGTTCATGTTGAGATCACGAATAACGTGGAGTACGCGCTATATGTGGAATTCGGCCACGTCACCCGACTCCGCACTGGCTGGGTTAACGGTAAATTTATGCTGACTTTATCTGAGCAAGAGCTTGAGAGGGAGCTGCCGGGGATCTTGGAACGCAAGCTGAAAAAATACATGGAGAAGCACATGGGGCGGTGAGCATGCAGGATATCAAGAATGCACTCATAAAAAAGCTTTCGTTATTTACTCCGGAGCTACCGGTATATGACGAAGCCGTGGAGCAGGGCATGCAGCAGCCGTGCTTTTTTGTGCTGCTCATGGAGTCCAGCCAGAACCGGGAGATTAGCCGGAGGTACCGGAGGTTCAATTCATTCGATGTTCATTACTTCCCGCACAAAGACGCTGCTGCTCCCCGGGAGGAATGTGAGCTCATGGCTGAGCGGCTTTACTCAGAAATTGAGTATGTGAGGGGCCTTGAGGGTGGTTATCGTGGTACCGGTATGCGGCATGAAATCGTGGACGGAGTTCTGCATTTCTTCGTTCAGTACAACTATCATGTAATCCGGACAAAGGATCCGGATATCAAAATGCAGAGTATGACACAAGGAGGCGGTCTGAAGTGAAAGAGCAAAATTCAAAAGCGGCAACAAGCACAGATAGTGTGCCAGCCGTAGAGGCTTCTGTGACTTCGTATACCAAAGAGCAATTCTTAGGGTCAGCTAAGTACTCCTATCAAGATAAGGACGTGCTGGCTGCCCTGCTGGATCAGGATAAGCTGTACACTGCTGACGAAGTGCAGCAAGTGATTGATGATTTTAAGAACAAGGAGGCTGAGTAGATTATGGCTGGAGGTACTTGGACCTTACAAAATAAAGTCAGAGCGGGCGTCTATATTAACGTGGAATCATCCGGTGGAACGCTGGGTGCTGCGGGTAGCCGGGGCATTACCAGTTTGGCGCTGTCTCTGCCCTGGGGCGCAGCAAAGGTAATTACACCAATTGTAGCGGGAGAAGACACACTGACTCGGCTTGGATATGATTTGACAGCCCCGGAGCTACTGCTGGTACGGGAAGCGCTGAAGCGGGCCCGGACTGTGCTGCTGTACAAACTTAATGAGGGAACAAAGGCAGCGGTCACGGCGGGCGCATTGACGGCCACGGCCAAACATGGTGGCCTGCGGGGTAATGCCCTGAAAGTGGTTGTCCAGACGAATATTGACGACAGCGCCAAATTCGATGTTAAGACGCTGCTAGATAATGCAGTGGTGGATAGCCAAGTTGTAGCCAATATTGCAGGGCTAAAAGCAAATGACTGGATTGTATGGAGCGGTACAGGGGCGCTTACTGCTTCTGCTGGTGCACCACTGATTGGCGGTGCGGACGGTACTGTGACCAATGCGGACCATACTGCTTATCTTGCCGCGCTGGAGCTGTATGACTTTCAGACAGTGGCTTTACCTTCTACGGACAATGCCCTCAAGGCGGTATACGCAGCCTTCATCCGCCGGCTACGGGATAGTGAGGGGAAGAAGGTACAAGCCGTTCTGGAAAACTACCCTACGGCTGACAATGAGGGCATAATCAGCGTGAAAAATGGCGTAGTGCTCTCTGATGGAACAACGCTGACACCAGTCCAGGCAACGGCGTGGGTAGCGGGAGCGACGGCCGGAGCAGAGATGAATGAGTCTCTGACCTATGCGGCTTATGACGATGCGGTGGATGTGGCACCAAGGTACACCAATGCACAGATCGAAGCGGCCTTAACTGCCGGTGAATTTCTCTTCACTCCGTCAAATAACCGGGCTGTGGTAGAACAGGATATTAATACGTTTTTGAGCTATACGCCTAAGAAAAATAAATCCTTCCACAAGAACCGGGTTATCCGGGTCCTGGATGGATTTGCTAACGATACGAAGCGGATTTTCGAGTCCTCTTACATTGGCAAGGTCAACAATAACGTAGACGGCCGAGCGCTATTCCGGAAAGAGCTCGTAGTATATGCGGATAATCTGCAGAGTATTGGTGCAATCCAGAATTTCGATGCTCAGACAGATATCACGGTGCTGCCGGGAGTGGATTCGGACGCCATCTATGTCGAAGCCAACATTCAGCCGGTTGACTCTATCGAAAAAGTTTACATGAAAGTGCAGGTGAAATAAGATGGAATTTTTGAAAGCCGGAGATACAATCAGCGGTCAAGAGGGCCGGGCATATGCTACGATTAACGGTCAAGTTGAAGAGATGTTCTATATCAAAACAATAGAAGCAAAAGCTGAAAAAAATAAGGCTGAAGTGAAAACTCTCGGTCGTCGCGGCACACAGCATAAAACTACGGGATGGTCTGGCACTGGTAATATGACAATTTACTATGTGACAAGCCTTTTTCGAAAGCTGATGATCGATTATATCAAAACCGGTAGGGATACCAACTTTGATATTACGGTAGTTAATGAAGATCCGGGGTCATCAATCGGTTCACAAACAGTAACTCTACTGGGTGTCAACCTAGACAGCGTGGTCATGGCTTCCCTAGATACAGAATCGGAAGCCCTGGAAGAAGATGTGGATTTCACATATGAAGACATCGACATTGGTCAAATGTTTAACGCACCAGCTAACTAAACTAAATTTCAGGAGGATAACATACAATGAGTGAATTTTCAGCGTTCTTTGCACAGTCAGCAGCGGTTGAGGCGACAGAGGAATTTGTGGTGTCTAAGCGGTTTAAGGATAAGGATGGCAAGGCAATTCCGTGGAAGCTGTCGAGCATCACAGAGGACGCGAACCTAGAACTGCGGAAGGCATCCACCAAGAAGGTAAAGGGCCGCAACGGGGTATATACTCCTGAGTTTGATTCCAACGATTATCTGGCCAAAATGGTAGGGGCATCGGTTGTGTATCCGAATCTCAAGGATGCGGAGCTTCAGAAATCCTATGGGGTGCGGGGAGCTGAGGCTCTGATCCGTAAGATGCTGCTTCCTGGTGAGTTTACCGTGCTAGTCGAGCGTGTACAGGCGCTCAACGGCTACGATCAGGATATCAACGAATTGGCAGACGAAGTAAAAAACTAATCAAGGAGGGCGATTCTGAGGCGAACCTATCTTACTACGCCCTCCATGAACTGCACATTTTGCCACATGATCTTATGGCGATGAGTCCTCGGGAACGGGCTGGGATTTATGCCATGATATCGGTACGGATCGATAAGGAAAAAAACAAATAATAATAGACCCGTCAGCCTCCCTTTGGTATATTTATTTGTAAATATTACCTATGGGGGTTGACATGAAAAAGTTTTGGAGTGGTCTATTTATTGTCTGTCTGATGCTAGTCTTTGCCAGTTGTTCATCGTCCAAAGAAGCTGATAATCTCTCAATGGATAAATTTATTGAAGCCTTTAATAACTCTGGGGAAGATATAAATCACGATGTGGATTCTGGAGTAGAAAAAGGAGTCGATAAAGAGAAAAAGCCAATGTATGAGATGATCGATGCAAAGGACGGAGTTATTTTTAACATAGGAAACAAAACGGTCAAGATATATGAATACGAATCAAATGCCAAGGCTAAAAAGGCTGTAGAAAAGTATGATTCGATAATGGAAGACTGGCCGGTCAAAGGTAACTTTGTGCTAGAAACCAACAACGAAAAAGCCGAAGAAATTTTCAACAGCGTAAAATAATACAAGCAAAGAGGCATCCCATACCGGGGTGCCTTTTTCGTGCCAAGAAAGGAGGAACCTATGTCAACCCTTGAAGCCAGTATTAAACTGTATGAGGATTTTACTCAGCGGCTAGCCACTGTGGATAAGGCTATGAATGCCACGATTGCCATTATGGAACGGCTGCGTACTCAAATGCAGATGGCGGTGATGTTGCAGATCGGCGTAGGCAATGCCGTGACAGAGTTGGAGCGGATCAAGGAGCTGATTGCAGCGCTTGGCGCAGGCAATGCCATTCAGTTGTCAGTTAACTCGGAGCAGGTGCTTCAGCAACTCCGGACCGTTCGGCAGCAGATCGGCTCTGAATTCGGTTCGTCAATACTGGAGGTCCGATTGGCGTCCTCTGACTTTGCGGCGCAACTGGCGACTATACAATCTTCTTTGCCAGCAGTTCAACTTTCCGTGGCACTGGATACGGCTGAGGCTGTGCGATCGGCTTCCGCAGCCAGAGAAGAGATCAAACGAGGGCTGGGCACTATAGAAGCCGCATTGAGGATCGAAATTCCCGATATATCCGCTCAACTGGTAGCGCTTCGGGCAGCTATTCCACCTATTCAAATTGAAGCTACCCTGAACGCCGGAGAGGCTCTACGTGCAGCGTCTTTGCTTGGAGTTCAACTCATGACCCGGATCGGAACGATCACGGCTGAAGTGAAAGTGGAACTGCCAGAGGCTGCTGCCGTAAGGGGACAATTGCAATCACTGATCCACAGCATGGGCAGCCATACTGCAACGATTCGAATCAGTGTCACGTTGGACACGGCCCATGCACTGCATCAGGCCACGCTGTTACGTTCGCAGATTGAAGCGAGAATCGGCACCATTACGGCAAGACTTAACTTGACGTTGCCGGCTACACTAGATTCCTTGTTGCGGACCTTGATTACAACAGTGGACCGGCTGCGGCAATTGGTAAACCGCATGTTAGGTAGTCGGGGCGGCGGAAGCGGAGGCGGCGGTCGTGGTGCTCCCGGAGGTCACGGCGGAGGCGGTGGAGGACTTGGCTTGGGAGGAATGATTGCAGGGTTTGGCGGTGCCATGGGAATTAAAGCTCTTGGAGAGGCAACGATCGGCGGGGCTATGGAGCAGCAAAAGATGGTGGATATGTTTATCGCCCGTACAGGAGATGCTGAGATCGGTACGGCCATGTTTGAGAAGTTTAAGGCAGATGCCTTGAAAGCAGGGCAGGATGTCAATAAGTCGCTGCAAAGCACACTTTCATTCTTCTCTACAACCCAGAATACCGATCAACTGGAAAAGTTGAATAATTTTGCACTCCGGATGAATGCATTTGACTCGGCTGGAAACGGTATTGAGGGAGCGGCCTTTGCTCTTAAAGAGGCAATGAGTGGTGATATCGTTTCTCTGGCGGAACGGTTCAACATGTCGAAATCGGATATCCGCGGCTTCAAAATTGACGAGCTAGGCAAGGCAGGGGATATGGACGGCTTTATTAAAGCTTTTGACAAACTTCTCGAAAAGCAGAAAATGGGTCAGGCCGCCTTTGACCAAATGATGGCCAGCCCCGCAAAACAAATGGAGACACTGGGCAATAATGTCCGTTCGATGTTCGCAGACGCGGGCGGAGCAGCAATGCAATCCTTAACACCGCTGATTACTCAGCTCAACGCCGCATTTCAAGCAGGTAAGTTCCAACCATTTTTCGATGCGCTGAGTTTGGGTCTGGACAATGTGGTGCAGGGCGTCATGAAATTACTGGACTGGATTACGAGTGTTTATACTTACTTCTCGGAGAATTGGTCCTGGATCGAGCCGATTATTTCCGGAGTAGGTGCGGCAGTCCTGTCACTGTATGCGGCCTTGAAGCTGGTAGCCATCGGACAAGCGATTGTCAACGCGGTCATGAATGCTAATCCTTTCGTCCTCATTGCTACGCTGATCATCGGTCTGATTGTCTACTACTATCGGTTGTGGCAAACGAATGACCAGTTTGCTGCAGGGATGATGCGGGCTTGGAATTCGATTCTCGGCTTTTTCGATCAGATTCCGTTGTTTTTCATGCGGGTAGGCTACGGGATAGCTGATGCGTTCAGTTATGCCAAAGTGGCTTCGCTTCAAATACTGGAGGACTTGGCAAACGGAGCAATTGACCGTATCAATAGTTTGATTAAAAAACTTAAAGAAATTCCCGGTGTCTCTTTAGATGTAATTGGACACGTCGAATTTGCCGCAGGAGAAGCAGCTAAGGAAGAAGCTGCCCGTCAAGGTAGAGATGCTTCACTAGCTGCCAAAGAATCGGCCCTGGCCTCCAAAGCTGCTGATCGAGAAGCAGATGTGCAAAAATTCCTGCAGGACCGGAACGATAAACGAGCTGCCGCAGAGAAGAAAGCCAAGGCAGAAGAAGCCGCCGCTAAATCAGGTGCTGGTAAGCCTTACAACTTTGACGACTGGAATAAACGAGCCGATGCTGCCCGAACACCATCAGTACCTGACGACAAGAAAGGCAAAATTGCAAAAGTCGATAAGGTCGGCAAGGTGGAAAAGCCGATTGATATCAGCAAAGATGACATAAAAATTATGCGTGATGTCGCGGAGATGAAGAACATCCAGAACTTTGTCACGCTGACACCTACCATCCAAGTTAAAACAGGACCTGTGACAAATCAGGCGAATGTCGATTCCATAGTCACAAAAATTACGAAGAAACTCAATGAGGATATCGCCAGCACTGCCAAAGGATTACTTAATTAAAGGGAGGGGATAGGTCTTGAAAAGATGGCAGAAAAAAATAAATATTTTGTTGCTAATAATGCTGACGGCAGTTCTTACTATGAACGTTTGGAGTGGATTCAAAACTGCGAAGCTCAACCAACGCTTTGAAACATCGGTTGAGCTTCATGAGAAAAGCACAAAAGAATTTATATCTTATCTGGATGATTTGAAGAATCGGGTTCAAGATCGTCTTGATCAGTAGGGATAAACGGCTTCAAAAAGATCATGAATTCATCGAACTTCTCTATGAGTTCTTCGTGTTGTTTTTCTTGAATCATTTGAGTCTTATCATCTTGAATTTGATTTTGGTAGTCTTGCACAAGAGGATATATTGCACTCCAAATTGTAAGAATGAACAATATCAGTTGCGACCAACTCCAGGTAGTCTGCAATTCGTCTTCAAGAGGCTGAGCTTCTATAGCGCTTGTTGAATCGGTATCTAAGTTATCTGATTCGCCTGGAATAAAAGAGGCCAGTTCATCAATCTTCTGATATACCGGTTCGGGAATTTCTTCTGTTGAATCTGAGATATCTGATAATGACTTGAGAGTATTCCCCCAAGAGGTGGCATAATTTCTCATTGCTTCACCCGCAATGAAGGCGGAACGGATTGTTTCGTGATCCCAAGCATTGAGATATTGAATAACGGGTAGCAAGGTTTGTTGAGCATTTATAGTATTAGTGAAATCAACCTTGAAAAGTCTGTCAAACATCGCACTCTGCTCGTGCATTTTTGCAAAAGGGCCCGTCATTTTTTCAAACATTCTCTGTTGTTTTAGGATTTGCAGCATTGCTGGCGATGGTTCGAATATCTTTGAGAATTTCTCATTCATTCGTCTTATTCTTTCAAAAGCGTCATTTTCCAAAAATAGAACCTCCTTTCTGAGTATGTTGTACGTCCGAACAACTACCAATATTCGACAGAAAGGGGGTTATTCCTCTAAAGAACGGAGGTGAGCCTGTGGCCGATGGCTACAGCATTGAACTCAGCTTTAACAACCGGGCCATTTGGTTCGAGATTCCCGTGCTGCCGGAGGAAATAGAAATCTCAGGCGAGGGAGACGGCGAAACCTATTCAATTACAGATCTGGGCCAGATCAATGTGATTAAGGCCCCGGGACTTAAAACGATTAACTTTGAAAGCTTTTTCCCTGCGATCCAGCCAGGTGGAACGGTGCCCAGTTATGTTACCTCCGCCAATTGGGGGGAGCCTGCCGATTATATTCAGCTAATTGAGGACTGGATGAATAAGCGTAGGCCGATCCGGTTTATCTTTACATCGCTGGGGCTAAAGATCAATCTAGCGGTGAGTATTGAGATTTTCAATTATAAAGAGGTTGCCGGGCGCCCGGGTGATTTTGAATATGAGTTGGAGCTGAAGGAGTACGTTTTCTACGCCGCCAAAAAAGTGACGCTGAAGACGAAACTAACGGCCAGTGGTACCGGCGCCAAAACCACCACAAAGAAAGAGCCGGCCAAGCGGCCAGACGAACGGGCAAAGTCGAAGACGGTTAAAGTGAAGTCTGGTGACACGCTCATGAAGATTGCCAAGCGGGAGCTGGGCGAAGGGAACCGGTGGAAAGAGATCCAAAAACTAAACGGGCTGACGGACGCGCAATTGAAGACACTCAAAATCGGCAGCGTCCTGAAGCTCCCGGGGTGATCGAATGGAATTATTGATGGACAATAAGGACGGTAACCTATGGGACCTCTCGGAGATTGTGTCAGAGATAACCTGGAGCACCTACCGGATCGGCAAGCCGGCATCCTTGGAATTTACGATTATTGACCGTGGCATCTACCAGGATAAAGGATTCAAAATCAATAACGGAGATGTGGTCCGGTATACGGACGAAGGGCAGAAAGTCTTCTATGGGTACATTTTCAAAATTGATGAAGGTCGCGGCGAAGAAATTGAGATCCTGGCCTATGATCAGATCCGGTATTTGATGAACAGCGGAACATACGTATTTTCGAAGCTAACGGCCACACAGGTCGTTCAAAAGATTGCCAAGGACATGCAGCTTAAAACCGGCACGCTTGAAAACAGCGCCTACGTGATCCCATCACAGATTCGGGACAACAAAACCTATATTGATATGATCTGTATGGCGCTGGATGAGACATTGATAAATAACGGGACCAATTTTGTCTTTTATGACGACTTCGGGATTCTGACCTTGCGTAATATCGCTGGCCTGCGTTTCCCGCTGGTGATCGGTGACGATTCACTCATGACGGACTACTCTTACTCCCGGAGCATTGACGACGAGACCTATAACCAGATAGTCCTCTACCGGGATAACAAAGAGACAGGCAAGCGTGAAACTTATGTCACCAAGAACAGCAACTCTATTAAAAAATGGGGTTTGCTGCAGCTGTATGAGAGTGTGGACGAGAACCTGAATCAGGCTCAAATCAATGAGCAGCTGGCGCAGTTACTTTTTGCTAAGAATCGCGAATCCCGGTCTTTCAGCGTCGAAGCACTTGGAGATTACCGGTTGCGGGCAGGGTGCTACGTCAATTTATACATTAAGAAAATGAGCATTAATAAATTCTTCCTGGTCGATCAGTGCACTCATAAAAAATCCGATGGCGTGCATACCATGGACCTGGAATTGAGGCTGGTGTAAATATGCTTGATGCCATTAAGCGTGCGGCGAAGGATGCGGTGGATGCAGCCGGGCCTGTGGTCGTGCACCTGGGAGTCGTAACAAAGATAAATCCTCTAAGAGTTTTAGTCGATAGCCGGCTGGAGCTTTCAGAGGATTTTTTAATTGTGCCGGAATCATTGACGGAGCTGAAGGTCACTGTAGGAAATCAGGATGTTGTAATCCGGAAGGCGCTCGCTGCAGGTGATAAGCTGCTGCTGATCCGCATGCAGGGTGGTCAACGTTACGTGATCATGGATAGGGTGGTGAGTGGATGATTCCACAGAGCGACATGGTGCTGCTGAATGAGGATATGGAAGAGACACCGCAGCCAAGTCTTACCTACAAGATGGACCTCATAAATGGGCGTATAGGAGCCGTGGCGGTGGATGGGTTGGAAGCTGTGAAGCAAGCCGTTTTTAAAATTCTGTCCACCACCCGTTTTGAACATTTGATTTATAGCACTGACTACGGCAATGAGGCAGATGTCGGAGCGGTTCGGGGGCGGGCCGTGTTTGAGACTGAAATCGAACGCTGGGTGAAAGAAGCCCTGAAGCAAGATGACCGGATCATATCCGTAACTCAATTTAGATTTACCTATGATCTGGACACAGCTCTGGTGCAATTTTTGGTAGAAAGTGATTACGGAAATTATACGGATGAGTTGGAGGTGTAGCGATGTACGAGGACCAGACCTTTGAAACGATCCTGCAGCGGATGCTAGATCGTGTCCCCGCGGATATTGATAAACGGGAAGGGAGTATTATATACGACGCCTTGGCCCCGGCAGCCATGGAGTTGGCACAGATGTATGTGGAGTTGGATGTGAATGCAAATTTGAGGTTCGCGGATACGGCCACCGGCGATTACCTGGACAAAGCGATTGCCTGGTCAGGCGTAACCCGTAAGGCTGCAACCAAAACGCAACTGAGAGGGCTATTTTATGACTCTGCTAATGCCCTAATGGACATACCTATCGGCAGCCGGTTTGCCATAGGGGATGTCAACTACAAGGCGATTGCCCGCCTGGCGCTTGGAGATTACCGCATGGAAGCTGAGACGGCGGGAGCTGCCGGCAATCAAACCTTCGGGAGTCTGCTGCCGATCGATTATATCAATAATCTTGCGCGGGCTGAGCTTACGGAAATACTCATCCCAGGAGTGGACCGGGAAACGGATGCGTCTCTATATGAACGCTATCAAGAGCGAATCTCCAAGCCAATCACTAGCGGCAACCGGTATCAATACGAAGAGTGGGCCCGGGAGATCAGCGGGGTAGGCCGGGCGAAAGCCTTCCCTTTGTGGAACGGTCCCGGGACGGTAAAGGTAGCGCTGCTGAACAATGATATGCGGTCACCTTCGGCGGCCGTTGTTGCTGCCGTCCAGGATTACATTGATCCAACACAGGACGGTATGGGGAACGGCGCTGCGCCTATCGGAGCTGTTGTTACGGTAGTCGGCGCTATAGAAGTGCCTATCAATATATCAGTAAGCGTAACTTTGGCTTCTGGGGCAACCACCTCACAAGTTAAAACTCAGCTGGAGGCAGCCACTAAGGCGTATCTGGCCAACCTGGCCTTTATGGATACTCTGGTCCGTTACACACGAATACAAAGCCTTATCTTAGACATACCGCCAGTGATCGACTATACCAATCTCAAGGTAAATGGCGGCACCATCAATATTGAGATCCCAGCGGATGCAGTGCCGGTACTGGGTACGGTGACGGTGACAGCCATATGAGCGGCGAGGAACGGTTAAAGAGTTACCTGCCGGGTTATTATAGCGGGATTGTTGAGATGGATGAGCTGATGAACACTGAGGGGCCAGAGTTTGATCTGCTCGGCGCGCGAGTAGAAGAGTTGCTTAACCAAGCGTATCCGGAATACGCAACTTGGGCGCTGGAGAGGTATGAGAATGAGCTGCAGATTGTCGTGGATAGCAACAAGCCGGACGAGCAACGGCGGTCCGTAATCATATCCAAAATGCGGGGTTACGGTAAGGTGTCGGGCGAAATGATCAAAAACGTAGCACAGGCTTATGACGGCGGTACGGTAGACGTTGCTGTTGTGCCGGCAGAGTACAGGATCATCATTACCTTTGTTGATACCCTGGGGATCCCGGCCAACCTAGATGATCTTAAGCAGGCCATAGAGGATCTTAAGCCGGCACACATGGCATTGGATTATAAATATCGTTATCTCCTTATCAGAGAAATCCATAATGTCATGACTATTAATCAACTGCAGCTGCACAAGCTTACCGATTTCGCGCCGTTTTTAGATCAAATATGAAAGGAGGCGCCTCATGCCAAGCAATACACCAAATTTAAATTTATACAAAAAGAACCCGGAAACAGACGGCGACGATACATTTAACATTGTAACAATGCTTAATGAAAACTTCGACAAGATCGATGCCCATGCCGGAGACAACACCCGCCACATCGCAGCAACCGAGCGTAACACATGGAACGGCAAAGAGACAACAGCCGGATCACAAGCAAAAGCAGACGCAGCCAAAGACGCTGCTATTACTGCGGCAGCAGCCGATGCTACAGCTAAAGCTAATGCTGCAAGGGACGCGGCAACACTGGCAGCAGATGCGGCAGCCGACGCAGCAGAGGCAGCGGCAAAGGCTGCGTCAATCCCGACAACCCAAAAAGGCGCTGCTGGTGGCGTGGCAGTATTGGATGATCAACAGTTTGTGGCTGCAAAGGGTTTGAGGCTCACGGAAAGTTTCAAACAACAAGTGTTAAAATTTAATTTTGATGATGGCATCCCCAATCAAAAAGTTAATCTTCGTTTTACGCAGGCTCATGGGTTTTTCGAAATCACAATCGCTTCGTCTTTCGCATATCAGAATGCAATGGGTAAGTTAACCAAACGATTTAATGGCATATATACAGCAGAGGGCGCGGCGCATGAATGCTATTCAAGATACACAGATGTAACGGGCAACTTGAAACACAATATCTCTATGGGAGATCCTGTATGGGATAGCGTATCGGGTTATTGGAAAGTGTCCATTGAGGCAAGGAATACGGCGGGCAATCCGTTTACTGTGCTTTTTTCATCCTTGGCTGGTGGGGACGCGACGGTTGCATCATTGAGCGAAGTGTACACAGGCGAAGCAACAACACTGCCTTTGGCAGTACAAGTTATTCCTGACAACACAGAAACAGAAAATGGTTTTAAGATTTGGAACTCCGGTAATGATGGAGCGGGCAGTGGATTAGATGCTGATATGCTGTCCGGCATCCACGCCAATGAGTTTACACGGGTGAACGCTTATACCAACTTTGCAAATGGGAACGGCAATGCACCTATTACCACCGCAGAGTTTATAACAATCCTCACAAACTTGGGGGCATTTAACCAAGGGCATTGGGTAGGGCGCGGTAGTTGGGATTATGCAGCTAATGCAATTATCACTGACACCGGAGTCGGAAACATTCACTTAGCTGGCGCTGTGGTTGAAACCTTTGGCTATCCGTCGGGGTACACTATCCGCATTACCACGCCGACGACGGCAGGAGTAGAGAACGCCCTTGTAAACTCTGAATTTATCTACGTCAATAACGGCGCATCATACGCCCCGGCCTGGAGAAGAAGTTGGAACAGCGCAAATATGCCTTCCTACACCTCTGATTCAAATGCCAATACCCTTGTTGCGCGAAATGCAGACGGTAACTTTGCAGTAGGTAATGCTGTCTATTTTGGAGACAATGACGGTTTTGTATACGACGATTCATCTAATGCCATGTATGTCCGACTCGACGGTAACAATTATGGGTTGTACCACCAAGGAAACGACACAAATCTTATGGTAACCAGAAATTTACCTAGTACGAACTTAGACGATGCTGTGATCCCAGGGACCTACTTTTTGGGAGCAAATAACATATACACAAATGGCTCAGGATTAGACTATGGTTTGATGAAGGTATATCGAAACCCAGTAGGGTATGTTGTACAAGAGGTTACTGGCGTAGGCATGGCGGGCCAGAGATACAGAACTCGCGCAGAAACTGGATGGTGGAATGCTTGGATGATGGTTCCCGTTGCTGATGCATCTAGCGGCAAATACTGGAACATAGGAAATAAGCGTTGGAATATCACTGATGTACAGGTCGGACCTTCTGGGGATAACACAAAGACCATTGCAGAATGGACTCCTACGGTGAAAGCTAATTACAGCGTGAAAATCTACATGAAAGTACAACAGGGGTGCAGCATAATAGCGCAAATTGAAAGTGCAGAAGGTATAGACGTTTTGCTTCCTTATCAATATTGCCCTGCGGACACGTATCGTTTCCCTATTTCATTCTTTGTTGCAGCACCGGGGACTCCTATAAAGGTTGTCGTTGGCGCTAGTGCATCAAATGCCGTTTACGTATCCGCAGTTATAGAGGAGGAATAAGAGTATGCGATTAATAACACCGGGGAACACCACCCCGGATAGAGTTGTAGCTGGAAGCAGGTACAATTCAGGAATCAACTGGAATGTGCTAGGTACAATGCCACTCAAGACAGTCGCGAATGGAGACGGGACAAGCGCCAATCATCACCTAGCTAAAAACGTAGCATCAACTCCAGGAACACTATGGTTAAGGCCAGTAATTCCAACAGACCCACCCGTAGCATTTGAGGGGGACCTATGGATACAGGCAAATGAACCAAATTTCAATCCCGCATACTGGAGGGCAGACGTAACTATGTTCGGCATGCAAGGAACAATACCAGTTCGTGGATCGGGAGGGACTGTAACACCTGGACCCACGGCACAAACCAAGTCGGCGGGGTACTGGTCCTCTGACATCACCATCGCTGGCGTAACCGTTCCAGCTAATAAGGTGCTAGTGGGTACAACCATCGCTGGGACCGGTGGAACAATGCCAAACAAAAGTGCCGAGAACATTCACATGCCCGCAAGTGCTGCAACCGTGTGGTCTGGCGACAGGGTTTTTTTGCAGCCACCACCAGGTTACTACGACGGTAGTACATGGGTTACGTATGCTTCCCCACAATTGATTCCTTCTAACATCCGCAGCGGGACTAGTATCCTTGGGTTGACGGGAACTATGGTAGAGGGCAGACGCTCTGCGGAAGGGACGTTCATACACGGGGACGGGATGACTGCCACTGTTACTGGACTGGGATTTACACCTAGTACAGTAGAAATTGCATGGACAGAGGATCAGCACACCTTTCGTATAGGACGTTCGTACGGAGCTTGGTATGCTTCACAGGTCACGGGGAATGCCACCCAGCCGTATTATATTAACTTTGCTAATAGCACAGTATTTAGTGGAGGTTTTACAAGTGATATGTTATATGGCAATGGGCGACAAATCACATGGCGAGCAACAGAATAAAAAAAATAGGAGGGAATTAAAATGGAAATTGGAACTAAAATTTATTACGACAAAGCGACAGGAAATGTAATTCTTAACACTGGTGAAAGGGCCGGGGCTGTTGTTAAAACAACCCGCGAGCAAGATTTTGCATCTTATAAGGTCCTAAGTGAGCGCGTAGAGGAAACAGTAGGATTGATTGAATTAGAGTATGGTCAATACGCTACTGAATTTTTAGAATCAAGAGGGAGAATTCGCGTGAATCCAGAAACGGAGGAACTGGAGTTTTTCTACGGTCCCCTTGATCCAGTAGAAACACCAGTCTACCAGAAACCCTTAACCGAGCAGATCAAGGACCTGACAACAGAGCTATCCAGCACACAAATGGCTCTTGCTGATAATTACGAGCAGCTGCTCTCTGCACAAACTGAGGCCGTAAGTGCGCAATTGGCATTAACCGAGCTGTACGAGCTGGTTTTACCCCTGACTGGAGGTGCTAAATAAATGACACAAGTATATGCAAGCTTGATCCGCAAGGGACTTAAAAAGCTGGAGCAAGTACCGGCTGTAATCCGTGAGGATGTTGCCGTGCTGCTGGGCGACAATGCGTAACTGGTTGGCGGGGCTGCTGGTGTCCGGCGGTCTACGTCTCATGAGGGGAGGTGATACCATGTCTGTTATTTATGCGCTGCTGATTATTAAGGGCCTCAAAACTTATGCTCAAGTACCAGCCAAGCTGCAGCCGGAGGTTAAGACCTACCTGGCCGCAAGCGACCTGGACGAAAACGGAGATCCATTGCCAGCTAAATAGATTTAAGGATGGCGCCCAATGAGGCGTTTTTATTTTGCCCTCGGAGCCGATCCGGGGGCTGTTTACATTGAGGGGGAGAGACGTTGACTAAATCACAAATCGCTGCATCGACAATCGGTGCGGTTCTTGTTCCGGTATTTGATTTTATGTATGGGGAGGCGGATGCAGTCGTAACGATCATGGCTGCACTTTTGTTTTTTGTAGTAATGGACTGGCTTTCGGGCATCCGAGCTGCGAAGAAAGATAATACCTACGCCAGCAAGTACGGCATAGATGGTATTTTTCGGACGTTCTTTATGCTGCTGCTCCCGGCCGGTGGGCATCTGCTGGACATGGTATTCGGCCTGCCCGGGGCTATATTCGGTGCGCTGGCTATCGGCACTTTGTATCACGTTTTGCAGAGCATGACGGCTAATGCCATCCGAGCCGGTTGGGGAGACTGGCTACCATTGTCTGTAATGGATTGGATTATCAAATGGGCCGGAAGTGAGTTGGACAAAAAAATTAAGCGAGCTGCCAGCAGATCAGGGGGTGAGGGATAATGCCGTTGTCACTGGAGCAAGTAAAAGCTAAATCAGCCAAGCGCCTGCAGGGACTGCTCCCGGCGCACCGAGCTGCCGCAGAGGCACTGATTGAATTTGCCTATGCCAATGGCGTGCCGATTGTTATCACCCAGGGGCTGCGGACCATTGCAGAGCAGAACGACCTTTATGCTCAGGGCCGGACCAAGCAGGGGCAGATTGTTACCAATGCACGGGGCGGCTACTCATACCATAACTTTGGCGTTGCCATCGACTTTGCGCTGGCGCTTCCTGGCGGCGGCGTCTCCTGGGATACCCGGAGGGATGGTGACGGTGACGGCGTGGCTGATTGGGATGAGGTTGTGACCGCCGCGAAGCGGATCGGTTGGGAATGGGGCGGGGATTGGACCTCATTTAAGGACCTTCCGCATTTTCAAATGGATTTCGGGCTTTCCACGGCAGCGTACAGGACAGGTAAGCGCCCAACCCCGGCGCAGCTGAGTGCGGTCATGGCGAAAATTAATAATCTTAAGGAGGTAGAGGAAGAAATGACGCCACAAGAAAAGGAAGAGTTTAAGGCGATGGGGCTACTAATCAAGGCACAAGCAGAGGTGACGTTGAGCTTGTCCAATCGGATCACGGAGCTGGAGACCGCCGCCAAGCCGCCTGAGATCCCGAAATGGGCATTGCCAGCATGCGAGGCTGCCAAGGCTGCGGGGCTGCTGGATACCACCGCAAACGGCAGTTGTGACTTCTACCGGATGGTAACGATCATGGATCGAGCAGGCCTATTTAAAAAGGGGGATAAGTAAATGAAAAGCAAATGGCGTAATAATGGCTTGTGGGTGTCTTTGACGGCAGCCGTGCTGCTGGGTGTGCAAACAGTCGGGGTAATTTTTGGGGTGCAATTAGCGCCAGAGAAATATGACGAGGTTACAGCGGCCGTGAATGCGGTCCTGGGTATCCTGGTAGTGTTGGGAATTGTGAGCAACCCGGAAGCTGGCAAGGGTTATACAGATAAAAATGGGCAGAATAATAACTAATTGTTCTTAAATAATAAAAAAATACGCGGGATCAAAACAGATTCCCGCGTAATAAATAATCAACCTATTTGTTTATTTGCAGTATTACTGTATGATTAAATTAATCTAAATCCAAGGAGTGTGCTTCCATGGATATGCTAAAGCGAATAGTTAAAAAGGGGATTACTAAGTTGGAGAAGGATACCCAATCTTTTGAAAAAGAGTACCTTTCAACCTCTGAAGAAATAGTTAAGGCACGAAAAGAAATGGATGAGTGGCGTAAAAACCGTAAACTCACTCGAAATAAATAGCAACTGGCGATACGATTTTATCGCCTTTTTTTATTATTCCCAAAATTTCAAACACGTTATCAAATTCCCCTATGACATCGCCCAGTGGACCGAATGCGCCCGAAAGATTTACATACTGATCAAATGTCCGTGTATATTTACCTAGAATGGTAATAGGTAATTCTTGATCTTGACCATACTTAAAGTTCAGTAATTGTGCATTTTCTCTTAAATTTTCTGGTTTTAAAGGGCAAATTACATCGCCAGCCTTTATAAAAGCAGAGGATGGTAAAATTGATTGAAAGTAATCTATGATTTCTCTGAATTTTCCCATCATTTTTTTCATTTCGTCAAATTGAGACTTCTGTTGTTGTTCAAAGCCCCGCAAGACACTCTTAATCTCTTGTTCGCTAGTTCCTGCAGCTTGCAATTGAGCCCTTTTTTTAGTTTTTTCCGACTCAAATGCAAATTCCATCGCAGTTAATATACCATTAGGGTTGAAAATGTTTTTGATATGAGTGATATCATAAACTGAGAAGGATTTTCTTAAACATATATAATCTCCATTCCGCCAAACATATTCCTCATCTATGTTACGAATTAAAGAATTTTCCTCTAGAAACTCTTCAAACTGCATAAGTGCGTCATCGTGTAATTGCTTGGATATTATTTCTTTTCCAGCCTCAAATTGAGTAAGAGTAATGGCATTATTAGTAGTTCTGGTATGGTTAATCCGATACTTCGCTTTACCTGAAGGAGTTTCGAATAAACCAGGAATTTTAAATTCTCCTGTACTAAACTCGGTTCCAAGTTCATTTTGGAGTTGTCCGGATTTTCCTTTTGTATCTGCCGTGGTTTCCGATTCCTGAAATTCTGTACTATGATTTGTAGGTAGTCCACTATGTTGCTGTGCGATGAATGAATGCAAGAATGTGGTATCTAGGTAAACGAGTTCTTTCATGTTTTCGCATCTCCATTATGTTCCCCATCGGTTGGGGGGATGGCTTTAGTGTAAGTGACTTTATTTTACACTAATAGTCTGATTATGGCGATATATGGAATTGAGGAGTGTGACTATAGCCGTAGGAAAATTTTCCTTATCGTCACATACATAATGTGGAAAAATAATTATATTAAGATTAAGCGGAAGTACCGAATTTATTGTTAATTATTACATGGCAGAACCTGACGCATTGTGACACAATAGAGAAAATGCTGAAAGGAGTTGTCTACTATGGAGCAATCAAACAACACCTTAGTTCTCGATCTATGGGATGTTCATAACATCCGAGTAAATGTTGAAGATAACAGGATGTCATTTGTTGAAGCAGTAGAAACAGCGGCACGCACTCAAGGTGTTCAAGTGTTAGGCGTTAATGATGTAGTATTACCTGTGAAGCATTTGTATCTAAAAGAAAACATCTTAGAGGCAATAAACAAAATCAGGCATTAGTGATGGTCACTCAACGGAGTGGCTTTTTTTATGCGTAGAATTTATGATAAGTTCTTGCCCACTGGCTTTAGCTAGTGGGCAAACTTTGCGTGTGTTGACAGGGGTATTTTTATAGGTCAGAAAGCATAGAAAAGAAGTTATTTAACATAAAATCCCTTAAATGGGAAATGAAACAGTTAATAATAACCATTTTTAAAGTTCCAAGGAACCATTAACATTAATGATAAATTATGTAAATATGTATATGTATTATAAATTGAATTTAAAGGAGAGTGAAGCATTTGTTTAAGTTGAAAAAAGTAATGGTTACTGTTGTTGCTGCTCTTATTTTAGCTTTACCGACCAGTGTCTTTGCAAATGAAGGAATACAGGATGAGAATGTAGCTACACAAGTCAATAGTAAAACCTTAGTTTTAAATACTGAAACTCACCAAGTTACAGCGTTGAATCCAGAAGATGTAGAGGGTTTTCTAGAAAGTACCAACTCTCAAACACCGGCGGCTCAAGCTTCAGCAGTGTCACCCTCAGGGCTGTTACCCGAAGGTAATTTTTCAAATACGACTCAAGTTATAGGGACTCTTGAGGTCGCTGTTTTCGGAACAACTGAGGGACGTGCATATGCCAATTTGACAATGAAGACTACAGGTTTTTATGGAATAAAAAAATGGGCTATAGATGTGGCTTGGTCTAATGGAGAAAACGATCCTGTTACGGGGACCAATAATGCTCCGCTACAAGTCAGTTATGCACAATCTCAGACTGTTTATAGTAACGTAGGAGGTCATTCAGTTAATATTTGGGGATATATTACTCTGGCAAATGGTGACGAAGGCTATCTTAATGATCCAATCATTGTTCCATTTACTACTTCGTGAGATAATTAGAAGAAAAACTAAATTATCAGTTTTCTGCTTTTTTAGGAAGACGGAAATGGAGGTCTAATGGACTTCTTGACGAAGATTAATGAGAACGATATACCAATAAAAAGAAGTACGATTGCAGCTAAACCGAGATTCGAAAAAATCCATCTTGATTTAGAATTGACCATGGATTTAACTTCCACGGCTAAATTCTTAATTGCACCTTTATTAGTTAATGGGCACATTGAAGATGGGAGGGTTGTAATTCCCGCAGATGATTCATGGGTTTATAAGAAAATGTTAGGTGATTTAGGAGCACATTATAGTGACATCACAAAAATAACAAGCAACGAGGGAATAGATTTATCTTTTAGTAATATAAATCCTAATTCTATTGAAATTTTCAATACCGAATTCAAGAATGATAATTTTCTGAATAAAGTCTTAAAGGAATTATTTGAAGATAAAAATTGTAGTGAGGATCTAAAGCAAACAAATGTTCCACACAATCAAACTATCTATAAAGTAGATCTCCATGAAATCGATAGTTTGAATGTTGATGAAATGGATGAAATATGGAGAATGTTGAAATCATCATATATTCGCCGAAGTGGTTTATTTAGTATTCTACCCAATAGGTGGTTGCTTGATAATTCATTTAATAGCTATTTGACAATTCGTTGGCTTTCAAGTGTCTGTGAAGAAATGTTCATTTCAGTTTCAGACGATACGAATCTGATAACGGTGATAAGTTTTAAATGAAGTAGATTAAAAACAAAGCATGGCTCTTTGTGGACCTGATACAATTAACCCTTTTGGATATGCGATGGCGAAATTCAATACTAGTAGGAAGTAGAATGATGAGAAAGTCAGTTTACCCTGCCAGCTTTGGCAGGGTATTTTACATAGGGAGTGGTGTATATGGTGATTGCTTATAAGGTACTGGAGAGCGACACAGACTTCCTGACTGCCGCCCTTGCGCAATCGAAAGTCTCAGTCTGGTACCGGGAAGATCCGGACCCAATCGGGGACCTAATGGATTATGAAGGGTTGGTGGAGAGGTATTCTCCAGAGACAATTAAGATTGCCGGGGCTTACTTTGTTAGGGAACGGTTTGAATTTAGAGCATACATAAAATAACCCGCCGGGCATCTGCCAGAAGGGTTATTTTATGATTAATTTAAAAGGATTATGCCTGTTTTTGTCTTAATAACTTACATGGAATCTCCAGAGCCATGTATCGCCATTGCTCATGATCGACCATACAACTGTAGTACCAGGTCGAATAGGAGTAACTCCAAAATCAGAGTCTACATTAGCAGAACCATCGCTATAAACCTCGCGTACTTCGGCTGGATACCACATTGTTGGAGTACCTACTGTCAGATAAACATCTCTCTCAAGATAAGCTAATGAAGAAATTGCTTGGGAAGTTTCCGAAGGTGAAGAACCGGCAGTAAAAGTTGGCATATCAGCAGCGAAAGAGGTAGATCCTAAAGAAAAACATGCAGCGACAGTTAATATTCCTAACAGTACTTTCTTTTTCACAATTCGACCTTCTTTCCTATATTTGGAATACTATTTAATAATATACAAAATATAGAAAAATGTAAAGAGAGTATTGTATAATAATAGATATTAATATATAAATATGGAATATTTAGTGATTATTGAACTATAGTACTGGTTTTTTTATATGATAAACTCCGTAAACACCGGACTCCGCAGCATGCCGGATTTGGTCCAGTTCCTCATCAGGAAAATTTTCCTTATCGTCACATACATAATGTGGAAAATGGATTATATTAAGATTATGCGGAAGCACCTCGCCCTGCCGATATTGGCGGGGTATTTCTTTGCGTTAAGGAAAGTTTTACTTATTGTCACATAAATATTGTTTAAAATCTATTATATTAAGAGTACATGGTTCGGAAGCACCGACAGTATAATTCAGAAGCAGAATCAAAGACCACGAGGATGTAATCGCAGGGTCTGTTTTTGTAGGGGGGTTAATATTGCTGGAGTTTGTAGTCATCTTAGATGTATTTATAGTTGTATCAGCAGTTACAGTATCTGTTTTTTTAACCAAGAAAACCAAGGAACAGAAGGGCTATCCCAAGGAATCAGTTATCGACCCACTTGAAATAACAATCCAAGATGTAGACCATATGGAAGATGGATCGGAATTTGAGGAGTATCTTTATCATAATGATACTTACAAAACCCTAAAGAGCCATAAGGTTTCTTCACAGCAACCCTAGTACAATCTAAAGAGTTCGTCTGGTATCGTGAAAATCTGGACGAATCAATTAAGATAGCCGGCGCCCTTTTTGTTCGAGAGCGATTTGAATTTAGAGCGCACATAAAATAACCCGCCGGGCGTTTGCCTGACGGGTCTTTTTTCTGTTAGAGGATCATTTGAATGGATACTAAGGTTGACATCGCATTCGATCCAAATTAATTTTCTCTCTGCCTTCTGCTGGACTACAAGCTTGAAAGAATTTGTTACCAAGTTAACTGCAAATATCACCTGGAAAAACGCGATGTCGTCTTAAATCATCTACCATGGAATTAAACATGGCCCCATAGGTCCTTGAGGGCAATAGCCTGGCGGTCTAGGGGGTGTACCAGGTTCATTGCCACCGGGTTGGGTGGGGTTGAGGACTCCTCCGGCTAGAGCAGTGCTAGAAGATACTGATGCAACCATAACGATTGTAAAAATGATAGTTAGAAACCTTTTTTTCATATTTTAACCTCCAAATATTATAATAGGTTCTACATTCCAACAATACCACATTAACCTAAAAATTGGCAACATTTAACTTTTTAATAGGTTAATGGGCGAAGGACTATGTTCACCAAAGTAGTCCGTGGATGAAAGTGCTTATGGCATTGTGGAAAACTTCAAGCATAAAAATCGTGTAAACCATCCCCACCCCTAACAATAAAACTTGTAAATACTGGCGTCCGCAGCAAACCGGACTTCGTCCAATTTCTCATTCTTACCTTTGCCCGCAGGCGGGGCTCCAGGTGTACAAACTCCTTATCCTCTCCGGTTACGAGCTGGCCGGCTACGCCCCGGAATGCTTGCTTATGCAGCGGGGATACTCCAAACTCAATTATCCCAGCCGGCCGCAGCTTACCGGACGTGCCGGACGGTACTGCAGCAAGCCAGCCGAATTCATGCTTACGGTAGCCGGTAATATATACTTCGGCGTAGGTCCAGTTAATCACCTTTTGCCAAGCATGGGATCTGCGGCCAGTCTCGTATATGCTGTTCTTACGCTTGCCGACAATACCCTCCATACCCCTGGCTTCTATCTGCTGGAATAATGCCTCACCTGCACCGTCTACGTGCGGCACTACGCCACAGCTGGTAGAGGGAAGGGATAATCCTCCAAGTATCTCTTTACGGTGCAGGAGTGGCAGCCCGCGCAGGTCCTGCCCTTTATACTGAAGGATGTCAAAGATGGCGTAATAGGCTGGCAGGGTGGCTGTGAGCTGCTGAATCTTGTCTGCCCGGCGCGACTGGAAGCGGCTCATGACCGACTCGAAATCTGATACTCCTGTTGCTGGATCGACGCAGGCGACCTCACCGTCCAGGATAATATCATCATCAAACGGTAGCTGCAGCTCAGGGTATTGCCGGGTGCAGTCATTGTCGTGTCGTGTATATAACCGGACCTTCCCGGCCTGCTGGGAGAAAATCATCCGGTGTCCGTCTATCTTTGGTTCAAATATATAATCACTGTGCGAGAACGGCCCGGGAGCCGTCTGCAGCAGCATAGGACTTATAAACATGGTTTCACCTCTACCTAATTATAAATGCCAATGGTAGAGGAAAGGGCAGGGAAGTATTGGGCACAAAAATACCCGTCAACCTTAAGAGGTCGGCGGGCTTTTTTTGTTTTGCATGGTAGGAAGCTTATGCCAATATGGATCACCTGTACGTGTAAATCCATCTGGCTCGGAAAGTGTGCCGGCATGATAACGAGATTTTATTGTTGGATAGGGAATACCGGTTGCCCGGGAGATATCAGTCATGCGGAGCGCCCCCTGTGGCATAGGGGTGCCGCCACGAACCCTGTAATAACCTTTTCTCCAAACTTCATTTTTGTATTGGCGGGCATGTTCATCAGAGCATGTGATCCTGCTCGTTCCTTTCGGATCAAACTCTATTCCACATATAACACATGTGACATTTCCTATTCTACGACGTTCGTTGCGGATTGGATTGTTTGCTTCCTTGTTTTGATGATAAAACGTAAGAGATGTTTCAGCATCATATTCCAACCTATGTACAAGCTGACAGTCTTCGCAAAATTGTTGATTTCCGCCTTGGACGGTATATTCTTCGCCGCAGCGTTCGCACTTATCGGTACTTCCGATTTCCCGAACTTGACCAGATCGCTTTCGTCTTTGGTATTCGGCTTTCTGTTGGCGTTTCCTTTCTGCTCGACATTCAACACAGAAGAACGCTCTTGGACCTCCTTGAAATACACACCCACAATCTTTACATGTGCGTTCTTGTATCACTACAACCAGCGCTCCTTCAACCATAGTGGCCGCCCCTCAAATAAAGCATCGGGACGCGTGAATCGCTTTTCCCGACCGCGATTCTTTTGCCGGGGATATCAGGAACGCTTTGGACTAACACGTGATGTTATGCGTACAGAGATAAGCTTAAGGTTGACCAAGTATACAGCCGACCTTGGGGCAGTATTAAAGGACCTACAAGAATAAAAGGAAACCCCGTCAGTGATTAAACTGACAGGGTATTTTTTATTCGCATCCGATTCCATCACCGTCTCTATCTAGCTTTCTGGAGTAACCAGGATCGCCAGCGTAGATTGGATCTGCTCCAGCTGCTCTAACTGCAGAACAATTTTTGTAATACACATCTTCAGTCGGTTTCTGTGTTGCTGCTGGCTTTTTGGTGGCCGATGGCTTTGTTGTTGCTTTTGGTTTAGTTGTTGCCTTTGGCTTAGTTGTCGGTTTTGGCGTAGCTTTTGGTTTATCAGTTGCGTAATCCTCAAGGCTCCAAATCCCCAATTTCGCAGCTTGGGCTTTTTTCTGAACGGCTCTGAACTCATCAACATATTTAACATTCGGTTGGTAAACCACTACTCTTGCATAACCCTTTTCCAAAAGCATTTCATTTAACATTTTTCCATCAACATAAACATAGGCAAGGAGACGTCCATATTTGTCTCTTTCCGCGACATCAAACTCAAGTTCAACAGTTTTACCCTTGAGATTTTTTGCGGTGTAAGCACTCGCCTCAGGTCCGAACGGTTGAACCGGTTTGTCAGGGTGCTTAGTCTCCGGAGTATCAACAAGCAGCAGTCGGATTTTTTCCTTTTTGCCATCGGGCATTTTAACGGTAAAGGTGTCACCATCCGTCACCGCAGTGACCTCTGCTTCAATCTTCGTTCCTTCGGCTGTTACATTTTTGAAAGGTATTGAAGATAGGAAAAAAACAACTACCAGCAAAAAGAGTAATCTCGTAGTTTTGAACATTTCTTCGTTTTGCTCCTTTGTTAGATTATGAGAATATTTTAGCAGGATAAGGAAATTGATACTATATTGTTTGTTGAATGGCGACAAATAACCCCGTTAGTATACTGGCGAGGTTATGGTATCTATAGTTCAAACTTTCCCCATCCAAGTGCCGAGGGACCACCCTTTGAAGCTTCTTTGAAGGCTTCAGGTGTCAAAAGATAATATAGTACTAGACTAGGAAAATAAAGTTGTAGACTGAGAAAATAAAGTATTAGTCTGACTATGCTTCATTAAGCTAACGGGCAGGATAGTTGAATGATTTCGCGAATAACTTAAGTCATGACGAATTTACGAAGTTCGCAAAAAAGACGTTAGCCGAAAGAAGTTCTTAGTTTAGGAGGAGTCTATATGATATTAGAAAAAGTTATAAATAGAATTGTAATACAAAGTGAATATAAGGATTTTGTTGATAAGTATATAGATAATATACTTACCGAATTTAAAGGTAAGATTCATAGCATTTATATGTGTGGCTCGATTCCAAAAGGAACTGCTAAACCTTTTAAGTCAGATGCAGACTTTACTATTGTATGTGTAAATCCCAAAGATATTGATTACGAAAGATTGTCAAATATTAAAGACAGGCTTTTGGAAGAATATCCAGTAGTAACTAAGATCGATACGATAATTTGCTCGATTGACGATGTATTAAGTAAACCAAATGAGTGGGGTTTTTGGGTAAAGATAATTTGTGTTTGCATATATGGTCATGACGTTGGTGAAAAAGTACCACCGATAATTATTTCTCCAGAGTTCATTTTAGACTTAAATACAGAGACCAAGGAGGAAGTAGATCGTATACATAGTTTACTTTCTAATGCTAGTGATAACACAATGAAAACTAGATATATTAAAGGTTACTCTAAGAGATTAATTCGTGCATTATACTCTTTGGTTTTAGAAGATACAGGTGTATGGCAAGATGACATTATTAAGATGAAGAATGCCATATTAAACTATTGTGAGATTGACTCCGCTTTAGTTGATTATCTGTATGCTTGTTACTTGGATAGTAATGTACTTATTGAAGAGTTTCTGGGAATTGCAGATGAAGTATATAGCTATTTTGAGAACGCCTTAAATGCAATGGCTGCTTCCAGAACTTCCTTCGGCTAACACCATATTGACGCTCCGGGTCACTCTGAGAAGCGAGTGACCACATCCAGCCCCCTAAGCCCGTCGGGACGTCACTGCATTAGGTGTTCGGCAAGCCTCACAACTATAAGCAGCGACTCTAATTAAAACACAAGACTATTGAGCTAACGGGAAACGATAGTTCAATACAGACACAAGCAGCCGGCCTTGAGGACCGGCTGCTTCTCGTTACGCTAACGGGCAGGTTAGTTAAATAACTAGATCGAATCGACTATCTTAGGTACAATACTGGTTAAGAGAAATACAAGAACTGATTAGTGATTGGATGACTTTGAATTAAAAAAACATCTTGAAATGATACTATTGTAGGTATTAGAAGGTGATAAAGAATTAGATGAAAAGAAGTAAATATTAGACTGGAATATCTTGATGACAACGTTCAAACTTTTTAAGTAAGGGGGCAATGATTCGAATGTACAATAATAAGGAACTAAGTATCGGTCAAGTCGCCGAGCGCACTGGGTTAAGCGTTCACTCGCTGCGATTCTACGAGCGCGAAGGCCTATTGCTATCCACCAAAATTACACGGGACAATGGCGGCCGCCGCCGCTACAGCCCAGTCGATGTCGAGTGGCTCGGTATCTGTATCAAGCTCCGGGCATCGGGAATGCCAACAGCCCAGATCAGACATTTTGCAGAATTGGTTCGACAGGGTCCAGGAAACGAACGAGAACGACTTGAAATACTCTACGAGCACCAAAGGCGAGTTGCCTCACAAGTTGCGCAACTGAACGACTGCTTGGAACTGATCAACTGGAAGGTTGACGTCTATGAGCAGCACTTTGAGCAAGGAACCGCGCAGTATCTCTGGACCGGCGGCAAATGAGAAGCTCGCTTAGTGTGATACCAGTCTGAATGACTGATTGACAGCCAACGCTAATTATCGAATACGCCTTGCATAGTGACCAAAACTGTGGGTTTTGAATGCTGCTCTTGATCTAGAGTGCACTCTAGGTTGTATGGTGAGATATGAATACATCAGGAAGGAGATAAAATTACCATGCAGCAGCAAAGAAACATAGGAACTATGCAGCAAAATATCGATTCCGGCTTTGGCCATTGCAGTACCGCCGATGAGGTACTTCGTGACGTTGATCTCTCAGGGCGTTTGGCCATCGTGACCGGTGGATACTCGGGTCTGGGCTTGGAAACGACACGCGCTCTCGTCCGCGCCGGCGCACATGTCGTTGTACCGGCACGACGACATGACTCCGCCGTAAAAGCGCTCGCTAACTTGCCGGGTGTTGAGGTGGACGACCTTGACCTCTCGGACCTCGCCAGCGTCCGCGCATTCAGCGATCGGTTTCTGACCAGTGGTCGCAGTATTGACATTGCAATCCTCAGTGCTGGGATCATGGCCTGCCCAGAGACGAGGGTGGGATCTAACTGGGAGGCACAATTCGCAGTCAACCACCTTAGTCACTTTGCGCTAATTAACCTGCTATGGCCAGCGCTCGTTACCGAGGGAGGATCACGTGTGATATCGGTGTCTTCAGCTGGCCACCACTTCTCGCCGATTCGCTGGGAGGATGTGCAGTTTGAGAAAGGCTATGACAATTTTCTAGCTTACGGGCAATCCAAGACCGCCAACAGCCTATTCGCCGTGGAGCTTAACAGGCGTGGAGTGGAGTATGGTGTCCAGGCGTTTTCGGTGCACCCTGGCTCAATTCTAACGCCTCTGCAGCGCCATCTAACAAAGGAAGATATGGTTGATCGGGGTTGGATAGATGAGCGCGGCGAACTAGCCGATCCGACTTTCAAGACGCCTCAACAAGGCGCTGCCACTCAGTTGTGGGCGGCAACCTCCCTAAAACTTGCTGGTCTCGGCGGGCTTTATTGCGAGGACTGTGACATTGCCGAAATGGCTCCAGACGACGGCACTCAATCCGGAGTTAAGGATTACGCTGTCGACCCTCTGCAAGCAGTGCGTCTGTGGGAGCTCTCCTCCAAACTGACTCGGACCGGTGTATCAGCGAAATAACAACGCAGACGTATGCATCTTTGTGACACGAAATCACATCACAAAGATGCGTAGTATTAATCCTTGTGAACACGGTGGCAGTTGCTGTTGAATCCAAGAGTCATGTTTATTCGCTTGATTTTTTCCAGATAGTGTTAAATAAACAAATTCATTCAACATTCTAACCCTGTATTTTAAATCCATGACGCAGGGCACTCATCATTCAACTAACGGGAAACGTTAGTTGAATGAAACAGAGACAGTCTAGGACTTTATTTGTTCGTCCTTGGCTGTCTCTTTTCTATCTCTAAGGTCAGTCTAAATCTTATTTTATGAAGTCTGCCGGTATGACAATTCTAAAAAAACGCGTTGAATAAAGACATCCAGTCTAATACTCTATTTTTTTGTTGACTACGTAACCCGATCCGCTACTATCCCGCCATAAGCCGGTAGGTTTCCCGCGAACCGTTAAGACTCATCAGGCGACTTATAAGTCAAACTCTTCCCATCCAAGTGTCGAGGGATTCTTTGGTTCTTCTTCCAAGGCTTCCGGCTCTATTACCATTAATAGCGGCTCTCCAATATCTATCAATGCACCGATACGCTTGCTGTAGCCCTCAAACGTTCCGACAGCAACAACCTTTCCGCTCCGGCCACCAAACCCGCTTTCGTGGCCTGCTGCTATCCGCACAGGCAGCCCAGGTTTCAACTCTTCCCATTTCATTGTGTCGGCGCCCTACCGGTGAGCCGCAAGGCTTCTTCGCGTATCCGCAGCTCATTCATCCACTCGTTATCTTGCGTGGCTCCAGCCATGTTGGAGAACTGACGTAGCTTTAGGGTGTCCCAACAGTACCGGGCGTTCACCTGGAGACACTGCTGCAGCTCCTTGCCGTGCTTGTCGGATAGTGTGCCGGCCTTGTGCATGTGATACAGCTCAGCAAGTCGAAGGTGTACAGGTAGCATTACCACTTCACCAGCAGTATAATGATGTTCGCAATGCTTATTGTTAGGGCGGCATAGGTCATAACCGAGGTGATTTTTTGTTTAACGGTCACGTTTCATCGCTCCTTGTCAGTGTGATATAATCGAGAAGAAAGGCGCCCCTTGTATTTCATCTCCCTACGCCTTAGCCCCTTTCGGGGCCGAGGTTTCGGGTTTTCCTACTTGGTGAGCAGGATGATGAGGGTGAGTATCGAGTTAATCAAGACGATGATTGCAGTCACTGTCTTGATTGTTTCAACCTGATACTCTTTACGCCTTTCTTTTCTCGTTTTATCCACTTCGTTCACCTCCTCTTTACATTTATAATTATACAACGAAAATAGTTGTTTGTCAACGAAAATAGATGATTTAATTAACTAAAATAGTTGTACGAGCAACTCTTAATGTTGTATATTATAGAAGGGTGATGAAATGGGCTTTAAATTGAAACTGGAAAAAGTGATGTATGACAAGCGAATCAACACGAAACAACTCAGTGAATTGACCGATATACGATGGAACACGGTAAAGGATATGGTAAAGAATGAGTCGAAACACTGGTCAGTTGAGAACCTTAATAGGATCATGGCCGCATTGGAGTTAAAAGACATTTCTGAATTAATCGAGTATGTAGAAGAGCCGCCACAGGAGTAATCCTGGACGGCTCTTTTGATGTTTTTCGTTACCCACACTTTACCCACAAAATGCCTTGTAGATTGTTGTTTTTGGGTGTAGATGCTGCTCTCTGAGAAATCGCGGAATCCCTGATTCCATATAGGTTTATCTCGACTCTACTCGCATGTTGTAGGTGTCGAAATCTACATGTTTTATATCTAACGGATATCAGGAAACCCGCGCTGTTCAAGGGGATAATAAGCTTTTTCACGAAACGTTACCCGCGATTAACCCGCAACGGTTCGTTTAGTTATTCGCCCACAGTTACATGCAGATAAATAAGCTCAGTTACTTTGAATTACTTTTAGGGCCGATGCGGGCTTGTTCTATTAGATAATCAGGCTGCTACTCTGCTACTCTTGGAAATTAAAGACTGCACCCTGCCATTAATGGCGGGGTATTTCTGCATAAGGGGGAGTTAAATTATGTTTGAAGTCGAAGTTAAAGATGTATTTAAAATTACTGGGAGAGGATATGTAATTGCAGGGGAGATTATTCAAAGAGAGTCCGTTTTAAGAATCGGAGACACTTTGTTTAATAAAGAAGATAATACACAGGCAGTGCTTGTGAAATCATTTGAAATGATAAATTATGGAACTGGAAAAATGAAACTGAATCATATTGGATTTTTATCTAATATCTCAGAAGATGAGGCGAAGAAATTAATTGGAAAGCGGCTTGTTAAAGAATGAAATTGCACATTATCTTGTTGTTAAGAGTATGAGTTTGAATAATACATACAAAGTCCTAAAGAGCGATGCAGACTTCATGGTTGCTGCGATTTACAGGTGACAGTCTCCGTCTGGCACCAATTTACGGTTTATAGGAATATATGGTTGATAAAGGATATTTCAAGAAAGCTACCAAAACCACAACAGGAGCAGGGGGGTTCATATCCTCTACTGATTACTCTCATGTGATGATGGTTGTGAAAAATGATACAATCAATTTGCTGTATTGTGCGCATACAAATGATAGATTAAATGCTTCTTTTGCAAACTTTGGTTCATCGTCGTTTGACTTTTATGCAGCAAATTAAATTTGGGATAAGTGAGTGAAATAAGATTAGGTATTTGTTAGTTAGTTTTAAGCAAATGCCTAATCTTATTATTTTAAGTGTGAAGGATGGTTTCAATGGGTCTGAAAAAAATGTCAGCGATGATATTTATAATTACATCTATTCTTACTTCTTGCAGTTTTGAAAATTCAAAGATCATAAAAATACCGATGCTGGTGTATCAACAAAATGACTCTGTTAAGAAGGAAGCGATTTTAGGATCCTGGGATATCAATCAGTCCAAGATAAATTTAGACAAAGGTATGTATACATTTACTTCAGGACTCGGAGAACCTCTAGTTTGGTACGGAAAAACGTTAATTTTACAAAAAAATGTAAATATACTCGACAAAGTCGACGTAAACTATAAATTGGAGCAAGGTGACATTATTTCAACAGGGACTGAACAGTCTTATTTTTTTAATGATTTCACTTGCTTAGGTGAAATTTCTGATGAGAAGTTTGAATATATCCTGAATTTTAATAAT